>JAAZDX010000127.1 GCA_012512605.1 Bacillota bacterium | reverse complement strand
GTCAAGGCGTAACTGAGCGCCGGTCGTTTCGGACTCATTTTTGGTTAGCCTTGGCCGGACGGCCCGCTTCCGCCTCTCCTTCTTTTTGGCCCGTTTCCCCTTTTATTACCGGCCGCTTCAACCCAAACTTTTCATAAATTTCGGTCTCCACCCGGTCCAAAAGCTCCGGATTCTGCTTCAGAAACGCAACGGCATTATCCCGACCTTGCCCTAAACGGGTCTCTCCATAGGAGAACCAAGAGCCACTCTTATTAACAATATCCTTGTCCACGGCTAAATCAAGAATACAACCGACCTTTGAGATCCCTTCCCCATAGATAATATCGAACTCCGCATCTTTAAACGGCGGCGCCACCTTGTTTTTAACCACTTTAACCCGGGTCCGGTTCCCGATAAAATCGCCCCCTTGTTTCAGGGTCTCGACGCGCCGCACGTCCAACCGAATGGTGGAGTAAAACTTTAAGGCCCGCCCACCCGGGGTGACCTCCGGATTACCGAACATAATGCCGACTTTCTCCCGGATTTGGTTGATAAAGATCGCTACCGTCTGCGATTTACTGATCGCGCCAGTTAATTTACGCAAAGCCTGGGACATCAGGCGGGCTTGTAAACCTACATGGGAATCGCCCATTTCGCCCTCGATCTCCGCACGGGGTGTTAACGCCGCCACCGAGTCGACAACAACCACATCGACCGCGCCGCTCCGGACTAGCGCTTCGGCGATCTCCAACGCCTGTTCCCCCGTATCCGGCTGGGAGATCAAAAGGTTATCGATATCCACGCCAAGCTTGCGCGCGTATAGAGGGTCCAACGCGTGCTCGGCATCGATAAAAGCAGCAATCCCACCCAGTTTTTGCGCTTCCGCAACCATATGCAAGGCCACGGTGGTTTTTCCTGAGGATTCGGGTCCGTAGATCTCGATCACCCGGCCACGGGGAATCCCCCCCACCCCCAGCGCCACGTCTAAAGTGATCGCACCGGTTGGGATCACATCTATGTTCATCTTGGTGTCCGCTTCCCCCATCATCATGCTCGAACCTTTACCGAATTGCTTTTCGATCTGGAGAATCGCCACCTCCAATGCTTTTTGTTTCTCATCAACGGCCATCTTTACGCCCCCTCCAAACATTTGTTCGCCTTGAGTATAACAGAAGCGAACAAAAGTGTCAATCACCGTTATTTTGTGAACTTATCCGCCACCTTGGAAGCGCCGTAGGAGTCGGGTTTAATCCGTGCGTCAAACCCACTGCCGGTTACCATCCCCACCACTTCCCTGATGATCTCCTTGGTTTTACCCTGTTGCCCCACGTCCAAGTGGATCTCGATATTAAAATCGGTTTTCCCCACCGCCATAAACTTCCCGGCCAGACGGGAAGCCACCTCCAAACTACGGGCCGCCTCCAAAAAGATCCGCTGCTTCATCGAGATCTTACCCTTTTGCCGTTCTTTGGTGTAATAAAAGCGTCCGCCTTTTCCTTCCCGCAAGATCACAATCGCGGTCACATAATAGACATCCACCCGTTCCTGCGAGTCGGTACCGACAATCATCTTATAGGTATCATCGGGGTGTTCGTCAATGTACGCAAGGAGGTCCCGGAACATTTGGTTGAAACTGAGTCGTCCTTTGCTTGGGCTGATAAAGTTCATCTTCATCCTCTTTTCGGTAAATAGCCTAAGTCTTCGACAAGCCTTGCAAGTTCTTCCCGCAATGGTCGGCTAAGGCATAAAACTCCTTTGGCGAAAGGGTTTCTCCCCTTTGCTGGGGATCAAACCCAAGGGTTTCTAAGGCGGCCATCACGTTAGCTTCTCCCCCCAGTTGGGGAAAGATCGGCCGGAGCGAATTGTAAAGATTTTTCCGCCGCGAAGAAAAGACGGTCCGCACCAGTAGGGAGAAACAACGCTCGGTTTCAGGGGAAAACTTCCTTGGTTGCGGGGTTAATTTGACAATCGCCGAACGAACCTTCGGCTTTGGGATAAAGACCGTCGGCGGCACGACCCCGACAAGTTCGACACGGCAATAGGACTGGATCATCACCGAGAGGGCACCGTATACCTTGTTGCCAGGTGGAGAAACCATCCGGTCGGCCACTTCTTTTTGCACCAGAAAAACCAGGCGTTGCCAGCAAACATCAGCTTCGAGGAGGTGGAAGATGATTGGCGTGGTTATATAGTAGGGCAAGTTGGCCACGGCTTTTGGGGCGGTCGCTGCTGACGGCAGTAAAGTCGCCGGGTCATGCTTTAAGATATCACCGAATATGAGTTGCACATTGTCCCGCCCGGCCAGTACCTCCCCCAGGAGCGGCGCGAGGGTGCGGTCGGTTTCCACCGTAATTACCTGCCCAGCCGTCTGGGCTAAAGCGGTGGTCAGCGCACCAACCCCGGTACCGATCTCTAAAACCACATCCGTGGCGGAGAGTTCCGCCGCATCCACAATCTTGCGGAGAATATTGGCATCCGCCAAGAAATTTTGGCCCAATCCTTTTTTGGGGGCCACCTGGTACTTGGCCATTAGCTGCTGGACTTGGCGGGGAGAAGTTAAATTAGGTCGTTTTTCTTGCGAATTTTCCACCACCTGACTTGGTAAGGAGGAAAACCTCTTCCGTATTTATTATTCCATATTTATTTATTATCCCTTGAAAAAGGATTATATCCTACACCGCTTTCTTCAATACAAGTGTCTAAAGCAATACGGCTTTCGCTGCACGAGCAAGGCCCCTATTCTGTTCTTCTCTTAAGCCGTCGAATTATTCTGCCGATCCCGCATCAGATTACTGCCGGGCTTTACTTTCATCCGTTTAAGTAACTCTTCCCCAACGGTTTTGGTCTCCAGGGGATGACGATATTTATCGCTGACCCCATTGATCAGCGCGACGCCCAACGACATCAAAGGCCATTGTTCGAGACGGCCGTCGGGTCTTTGCAAATACAGCCCGCCCCGTTCCCGGTCGTCTTCCAGGTAAAGAGGGAGGATCTCTTGGTCAAAACGGTCAATCAGCGCGCGGCCCACTTGTTCGCCGGTGCCCACCGGCAGCATCACCACGAAATCATCACCGTGGATATGGGCAATAAAAATATCCGGTGAATCCAGCTCATCGGTGACTTCCAATAAAAGTCGGCCCAGTAAACGCAGGGCTTCATCACCGGCGCTAAAGCCGTAGCATTGATTGTAGATCCGAAAATTATTGATATCAATAAAGAGCAGATCGCAATCGACGCCCCCCGTGATTCGTTCCGTAATCTCCCGTCGCATCGCATCCCAACCTGAAAAGCCCGTTAACGAGTTCTTCGTGGTGGCCCGTCGATCGGCCATTAAAATGTTTACTTCCCGCAAAATATCCTTTGGTTTAAAGGGCTTGGTTAGCTGCGTATCGATACGTACGCCCAGGCCGACGAGGTCCGCCAGGTTAATCTCCTCTTGCGTTAAAAGAACAATTCCCACATTACGGGTGGCCGCGTGTAGTCTTAGCTCATAACAAACTTCCAACCCGTCTTTATCAGCCAAATATTGATCGATGATCACGACGCCCGGTTTAAAGTTCAGGGCCTTGGTCAACACCTCGTTCCCTTGGGTGCACGTGGCCATCTGATAACCGGCATTTGAAAGCCGGATCACCATAATCTCAGCCAGGTGCGGATCGCTCTCGGCTATCAACACCCTGTCCAGATTCATCAAAAGTCCGCTCCTTCCCCACGCTTTCCCTCCGTATTCAATGGTTCGACGAAAGGCAACCTATTCCTCTTCCGCAACCGGAAAAAACCGGTTTTTTCGCAAATTACATCCTCTGAGGAGCTTATGGCGCCAAAATATAAACTTTGCCGCGCTTCCGGCCCCACAGCAACGCTTCCCGGACGGTATCGTAACAGACATCAATCCGGTTCCCTTTAATCGCCGAACCAATATCTTCGGCCGCGGCAAAACCATAACCTTCGACATAAAGTTTTGTCCCGAGCGGGATCACTTTCGGGTCAACCGCGGCAATCCCATAGGTCGCCCTTTTCCCAGTATATGTATAACCGTCGGCATAGATCCCACACGATTGGGGGCCCGGCTCATAGGCCGTCGCTTCCATGACTAACACATCAGTATAGCGGATCGTCTGCCCCCGGGCTACCGTCGTGGTGCGGACCACCGGCCGGGTGCCCCGGGCGATCACCTTTTTCACGGCGGGTTTTACCACCCGTTCCCCTACCAGCTGCCGGTCCACCTCTTTTCCGTCTTCATAAACCACCGTATACTCCCGCGCCAGGACACCGGCTTCCCCCTGGTTAACAACCCGCTGTTTCCCTTTATCCAGATTAGCATCGTTAATATAGGTCACCGGCGGAGTGATCTTCGTTTCAATGGTCAAGCGTTCCGTGTTCACCCGCGTCACCTTCAGGCGCAAGCCTTCCCAAACCTGGGCGTCGGCAGGCAAAGAGAGACGGTCCGCCGTACCGAGACTGATCCCGACCCGTTGGAGTGCCGCCGCCACCGTAACCGGGGGCATCAGGGCCTCCACGACTTGTCCATCAACATCAATCACGAACTTGACCCCGCGCTGGATCACAATGGACATCCCTTCCCGTACCCTCGCCCCTAAACCGGGGGATACTTCATCGCCAGGATTGACCAATATCCCGGCTTTGGCCAACGCCGTTTCCACCGTCGGTGCCGCCGTCGTTAGTTTGAACTGCGCGCCGTCCACGGTCACCGTAACCGTCTGCAGTTGCCACGCATAGATAAGTAACACAAAAAAGGCCAGTCCCGCCAGGAAGTTTACCCAATAAGTACTGGACTGGAAGGGCAATCGCCACCCCTTTGCCCACGACTTCTGCGTCTGCAAAATCATCCCTCCCCAAAGGCTTTTCGTTACACAAAAAGCCCAGCCCAAGGAGAACCTGTAGCTGGTTCTATTTCTAATCTATTCCTTCCGCGGCCAAACGTTTCCTGCTGGAAATATGCGGGAAGATTCACCAAGGACTATTCGGTTTGGTATGGACGAATGCGCAGTTCAACTCCGAGCTCGCGGGCCAACTTCTGAGCAGGTTCCGGATGGAAATTCGGGCTCGCCACCCCCGACACGACCACCCGCGGAATATCCACCTTCCTGTCCCGAATAAAGCGGCGCAACGCCGGAT
>JAAZDX010000126.1 GCA_012512605.1 Bacillota bacterium | reverse complement strand
CTCAGGAACAACCCGCCTTTCCCGATGGCCCGAAACTCATCCACCTTTGTAGTGGGGATCCCATAAAGCGGTTGGTCAATATAGGAAGAACCAACCCCCGTGATCATGACGTGTTTAATATCGTTTAAGGTTAATTCGTTTGCGTTAATAAACTTCCCAAAAGCGCCGAAGATCGAAGCCACCGGATCGTTGGCTTTCACAAATAAAGGGCTATACAATTTATTTTCATGCAGACCGACGATCTTAGTCGTACTGCCCCCAACATCGATTCCAATTACCATACCCAACTTGACGTCGTCCTCCTCTCTATGCTCCGGTCAACATACTGACAATGGCGATGGTTACGCCAATGATTCCTTCCCCGCCAAAAAGACCGGAAGCCACCACATCACCATTGGTCGTTGCCCCCGGTTTCAGCCGTTGGTAGACCAGCCGCACCAGCCCACCGAGAAAAACGGTGAAGGACATGGCAAAGGGTAAGTACATCCCGATCCCCAGTGTCATCGCGGGCACCTTCGCTAGGTACAAAAGGGCACCGACGGCCACCGCACTCCCAAAGACCAGCGGGTCACCAAGGCCATGCACCATTTGGGTGACGGCAAAGGCCTGGACGGCCGGGAGACCATACTCGGTACCAACCCCGCCATAACGGGTGATCAAAGCAATCATCGCCACCGTGGCGACGACCGTCCCCACCAGGCCGCCCACAAGCTCGGAGATGAATTGGGCCTTCGGGTTCGCCTTCAGGATCGAGCCGGACTTATAGTCATTGAGAACATCGCCGGCATACCCACAGGCAATCGCCACACACGCGGCGATCAGGAAGGCGGCGGTCGTCGTCACCGGAACCAGGGCACGAATGGCTAAAAGAATAATGATGCCGAAGATCTCCATCGGGTTAATCCCGGTTTCACCAGTGATCGTTGCCGCCATCGCCGTTGCAACAAAAACGCCCCCCACCAGTAAAATAGCAGCCAACGGTTGTAAACCCGCCACCAGGCTGAAAAGATAGGCGATCAGAACACCGCCGATCTGCAGTGTCCGGCCGCTAATGCCCCCTTTGGTCTGGGTACTGGTCTTCGCGGATTGAACCGTACTCCGCCCGGGCTTTCCTTTTTTGAATAAATTCAGAGCAAAAGCAATCACAATTCCAACCCCTGTCCCGACCATCAAACCTAAACCCAGGGTGTTCTTGAAGGCGACCGCCGCGTCAGTTGAAGCCAAAAGACCAAGGGCCGGACCAACCGGAACGATCAGAAGATAGGCCAGGATGGCCCCAAAAAACCAAACACCCGTTGCCAAAGGGCCAATCAAATACCCGATCCCTAAGGCCATCGGGGAGATCATGACTCCCACATCCATGTGGCGGGTGGCAAACCAGCGTGAAGACAAGGCCGCTGGGATCAGGCCCAGGCGATCACGGAGATAGGTAAAGACGGCAGAAAAACCCATCGCCCCGAATAACAGCTGCGATTTTCTTCCGCCCTGGTCGCCCGTGATTAACGTCTGGGCCGCCGCCTTCCCGATCGGATACGGCAAAACGCCCCGTTCAATGTATTTGGGCCGCAGGCGCCAAGTCACCAAAGCACCAAGAATCATCCCGGCCAACGCAATCGCCAGAACTTCCCACCAGTGGTCGGCAAAAACCTGGGGTCCCGACCAGACGCCGATAATCCAGAGTCCAGGCAGGGTAAAAGCCATTCCGCCAGCCACCATCGCTCCGGCCGACATCGCCGTCTGGGCAATACTGATCTCCCTTAAATTCGTGTTGCCCAGTATCTTTAAGACGGTCATGGAAAGGACAGCCACAAAAATGGTGGGCCATGGTAAAGCCCCCATCCGCAGGGCTATATACATCGAACTGGCCGTAATAACCGCCGAACCAACCGCACCCAGGAGCAAACTGCGGATAGTTAGCTGTTCAATCCCCCATAGACCTTTCTTTCCTTTCGTATTCTCCATTCCAAACTCCTCCCCCCATTGGCCCAAGCAGGTAAATGTTTTTAGGTAAGAAAAACTCCTACAGGAGCTTGTGCCTCCAGTAGGAAGTAATTCTCTTTACGCTTTTTACGTTTTAAAGTTCTTGACGCCCTTCGATTGCTTTTCCTAAAGTCACTTCATCAATGTACTCCAGGTCGCCCCCGATCGGTAGTCCCCGCGCTAAGCGGGTGACTTTGATCCCCGTGGGTTTAATGATTTTGGCCAGATATAAAGCGGTTGCTTCCCCTTCCATATCCGGGTCACAGGCGAGGATCACTTCATTAATCGCTCCCGTCTGCAGTCGCTGCAACAGTTGGTTTATGGTCAGTTCTTCGGGGCCAACGCCTTCCAAGGGTGAAAGCGCGCCGTGGAGGACATGGTACAGTCCTTTAAATTCCCGGGTTTTTTCGAGGGCAATTACATCTTTCGGCTCCTCAACAATGCAAAGCAAGTGACGATCGCGAGTCGGGTCTTGGCAAAGTTCGCAAGGGGATTCGTCAGTCAAATGGCCGCAGACTGCACAATACGTCAGGTTTTCTTTCGCTTCAACCATGGCCGTTGCCAGCCCGACCACCTCATCCCGGGGCAAAGCAAAGAGGTGAAAAGCCAAGCGTTGGGCGGTTTTAGGCCCAATCCCCGGTAGCTTGGCCAACTCTTTTATGAGCCGGCGCATGGGTTTTGGATAGTGACTCATCTTTTCCTAACCGCTAAAAAAGCCCTCCGGGCATTCCCGGAATCTTCAAATTACCGGTCACTTTGGCCATTTCCGCGGCGGATAATTCCTGGGCCTCTTTGATCGCTTCGTTCACCGCGGCAACCAGGAGATCTTCGAGCATCTCTTTATCTTCCAACGCTTCCGGTTCGATCGTCACTTTTTTCACCTCTAAGGCCCCGCTGATCTCAACGGCAACCACGCCACCACCCACGGTCTTGGTGACGGTTTTAACCGCTAATTCCTCCTGTACCCGTTGCATTTCCGCCTGCATCTTCTGGATCTGCTTTAAAGCCTGTTGCATTTTTGCCATTATCGGTCCTCCTCTTTAATTTCGGTAACTTCCCCACCGAAAAGTTCCAAAGTTTTGCGGAGTAAATCTGAAGAATTCTCCTCCGCCCGGTTATTTCCTGCTTCCCCTAGAATAAAATGGGGGATCAACTTTTCTCCGGTTACTTCCTGTAATACTTCGGTCACAAGACGGGCGTACTCCGCTTCCCGAATTTTCTCCCAGTGAAACTCGAGGGTAAAGCGGATCAGTAGCTGATTGCCGCGCCGCCCAACGGGGGTCCCTTCCCGGAGTAAAGCTTCCACTGTCCTCTTGCGCTGCTTGACCCCTGCTAAAACCTCTTCCCAGTGGTCAAAGGGTTGCAACTTGGTTGACGCTTGGGCGGGCTCCGCCGTGGCCGGAGCAGACGGGGGCGTCGCGGCTGGTGTCGAAGCCGGAGGGTTCGCTCCGGCAGGTGCCTTCTGTACCGCAGGCGTGGGTGCCGCTTTCGCCGCCGGTCCCCGCGGCGTGGAAGACGGGTTTTCGAAAGCAGCTTCCAGTTGCGCCAACCTTCGTTCTAAGGCCGCTACCTTCTGTATAAGCCGGTCAGGGGCAGAGGCCTTTGCCTCCTCCTCTTCCGTTAACAGCCGTAAAAAGGCCATTTCCAAGGGCAGACTGCCCTCCGTTCCCCGACGGGTCGCCGAACCGGCTTCAAGAAAAAGGGCCACTCCCCGCTTTAAGTTGGCCACCCCTAACTTTTCGGCAATGGCCCGGGCGGCTTCTTTTTCCGCCGGGTTTAAATGCACTTCGTCCGCGGTCTCCGCCCACAGTAAGAGGAGAAGGTCACGGAAGAAGCCAGCAAGCTGCCGGGCAAAGAGGGGTAGATCCTTCCCTTCGTCGCTGGCCTTTTGGATCAGACGAAAGCCGGCCACCGGATCGGGGGCCGCCGCGGCTTCGCCCAGAGCCAACAGGGTTTCGTTCTCGACTAAACCTAAGACGGCCCGCACATCAGCGGCGGTTAACTTTCCTTCGGCGTAAGCCAGACCCTGTTCTAACAGACCGATGGCGTCACGCATCCCCCCGTCGGTCTCCCGGCCAATCAAACGGAGCGCATCCTCCTCGGCCGTTAGCCCTTCGGCCTGCACCACCCGGGCCAAGTGCGCGCTGATCTCTTGGCTCGTCAACCGTTT
>JAAZDX010000125.1 GCA_012512605.1 Bacillota bacterium | reverse complement strand
TGTCACCAGTGGCGCCAATATGCTCCTTTTAATTCAGGGGTCCTTACTTCATGATGTGCGAAAAGTGAAGGGTGAAATCTCCTGGTGGAACCGGATTCGTGTTGGCCTAATCCGCCGGTATCTACCGCGTTTACGTGAAAAATGGGCGAAAAGAGGGGAAGCAGGTTTAAGTCATGCCCTCTATGTCGATCTACACCATCCGGACCGGGGCGCATACATGGCCCAGAGTTTGGGGATTGACCCGTCCGTCGTCGCTTTGATCAAACACCATCATGATGAATCAAAGGGACCGGCCAGCATTGAACTGGCCCTACTCCAAAGCACCGATGCGAAAAATTAAAAGAAGAACGGACAAGCAAGCAAGTTATCAGGTCAAGCTGGCGGTTTTTACTGGTCCCTTGGATCTTTTACTCCACTTAATTGAGCGGGCGGAGATCG
The DNA here is from genome assembly GCA_012512605.1 of Bacillota bacterium. Lineage (GTDB taxonomy): Bacteria > Bacillota > UBA4882 > UBA10575 > UBA10575 > Capillibacterium. The sequence continues at coordinate 4,356 of JAAZDX010000125.1, read as the reverse complement.
ACATCTATAACATACCGATTGTCGAGATTACTGACCAATTCTTAGCTTACCTGCAAACCATGGAGTTTTTTGACTTGCATATTGCCGCTGACTTTCTGTTGATGGCGGCTACTTTAATGCAGATTAAAGCCAGGATGCTGTTGCCCCGTCCGTTGGTGGAAACGGAAGAGGAAGCCACGGAAGAAGATGATCCCCGTCTTGAATTGATCGAACGACTGTTGGAGTATAAAAAAGTGAAGGAAGTAGCCTCGCGGCTCCAGGAAAGGGAGGCGGAAGCTCGTCGGTTCTTTCCGCGGACGGGTGGTTATTTCCCCGATCGGGAAGTGGCCGCGGCGTCTGAACCGATCGGGCAGGTGACCCTTTGGGATTTAGTGCAGGCTTTTAGTGCTTTGTTGGAAAGCTTGCTGCCCCGCCTTGAGTTGGAAGGGATGCCGGAGGAAGAATACTCTATCCAAGATATGATGGATGAGATTATGAAAGGGCTAGCCCGGGCCCCCCGGATCGCTTTCAGCGTTCTCTTTTCCGGGTTGACCTCGCGCAAAGCGGTGGTAACTTCCTTTTTGGCCCTGCTTGAGTTGATCCGGATGCGCAAAGTCCTTGTTCAGCAGGAGATGACCTTTGGCGAAATCGTGATTGCCCGGTGGGAGGGGTGAATGTGAATTGGAGTAAGGCCAAAGCAGTGCTTGAAGCAATAATCTTTGCTTCTTCGGAGCCCGTTACCCTGAAGGAAATGAGTATGACGCTTCAACTGAACTACGAGACGGTAGAGCAGATACTAGCGGAATTGAGTAAGGAATACCATGACCAGCAGCGGGGGGTTCAAATTAAAGAAGTGGCCGGAGGTTTCCAGTTTGTCACCAAACCGGAGTACGCCGACTATCTTGAAAAACTAAAAAAGGTGCCCCGACAATCCCCCCTTTCGCAGGCCGCCCTGGAGACGTTGGCGATCATTGCCTATAAGCAACCGATTACCCGGGCGGAGATCGAAACCGACCGTGGGGTGCGGGTCGACAGTTCCCTTACTACGCTTCTGGAACGAGGGTTGATTGAAGAGAAGGGGCGGAAGGATGGTCCGGGCCGACCGATAATTTATGGTACAACCAAGGATTTTCTCAAGTATTTTGGCCTTAAAAACCTGGATGAATTGCCTATCGTTGATGATTGGATCCTTAATCAACAATTACAGATCGATTTAACCGCCGATTGAGGATGAAGGGGGAGGAAAAAGAGGGTGAAAAATAAGTTTAAGCCCACACGGGACGGCAATTATTATTTCGGCTTGGTGCTGTTGGTTGTGGCTTCGGCCTCAATCATCTGGGCCTTTTTCTTTGATGGTTTTGAACCGAAGGATTTTTTGGCTTATTTTCTGATCTACGCGTGGGGGTTTGCATTACTCCTGAAAAGCGACAGTGAATACCGCCTCAAACGGCTGGAGGAAGCGGTGACTGTCCTTCAGAACCGTCTGGATAGACTTGAAGCTGGTTTTACCCAAGAAGCGGAAGCACAAAATGGCGCAAGCATGCAAGGCGAAAGGATAACAGCGGAAGTTGAAACAGAAAAGGCAATAGCGGAAGAGAATACACCTGACCGACCAGCGGAACAAAATGAGGAAGGAGAACAAAAGGTGGGTGATAGTTGCGGTAAGTGAGGAATGATAATTAAAAGAAAACGTTCACGCTGCGGTGGACGGTGTTAAACAAAAATTATTTGGAGAAGAGGAGAGAGCGCGATGATTGTTACTTTAAATGCGATCCTAGAAACGAGTCTGCAGGCTTATAAAGAAGGTAAGCCGTTTGCGGTGGGTGCTTTTAACGTAAATAACATGGAGCAGATGCAGGGGATCATGATGGCTGCCCAGGAGACCAAATCCCCGGTCATTGTGCAAGTGAGCAGAGGAGCCTTAAAGTATGCCCAGGATCTGTATCTGGTCAATATTATCAAAGCCGGTGCCGAACTTAACCCCGAGGTTCCGTTGGCGATCCATCTGGACCACGGAAACAGTTTCGAGACCGCAAAGCGGGCGATTGATCTCGGTTTCACCTCCGTTATGATCGACGGTTCGTTGATGGAGGACGGGAAGACCCCATCCACCTTTGATTATAATGTAAAGGTTACCGCGGAAGTTGTTAAGTATGCCCACGACCGCGGGGTGTCGGTCGAAGGTGAATTGGGGACCCTTGGTGGGATCGAAGACGGTGTGGGTTCCGGGAAAACGGTCTTGACCGATCCGGACCAAGCGGTTGAATTTGTTGAAAAAACCGGTGTGGATGCCCTCGCGATTTCAATTGGGACCTCCCACGGTGCCTATAAATTCAAGAGCGAACCGAAATTAGCCTTTGATATTATTGAACAGATCCGGAAGAAACTCCCCAACACCTACCTGGTTTCCCATGGTTCCTCCAGCGTGCCCCAGGAACTTGTTGAGATCATCAACCAGTACGGTGGAAACATGGAGGCGGCGAAGGGAGTACCCATCCCTGCCCTGCAAAAAGCGATCACTTGCGGTATGAACAAGATCAACGTCGATACCGATAGCCGCTTAGCGGCCACCGGTGCGATCCGGAAGTTCTTGGTGGAGAACCCCGCCGCCTTTGACCCGCGGGAATATAATACAAAAGCCCGGGAGGCCATCGCCGCTGAGGTAAAGAAAAAGATCGAAGCCTTCGGTTCGGCGGGGCGCGCTGCCGATGTTCCCAACTGGGGTCTGGAAGAGATGATAAAGCGCTATAACTCTTGACAAACACAATAGAAAACAGGTATTATAGGGAAAAGATATTTAGTTGAAACGATGAACGGAAGGAGTAACCATGGAAAACCGATAGAGAAGGGGTTCGGAGGCTGGAAGACCCCGCGGATATTTCCTTGGTGAAGGTCGTCCGTGAGTTCTGCGGTTGAAAAGGAGAACTTTAAGTAAATCGCAGCGGTGAGCCCGTTATCGCTTTTCGAGTGCCCCGACCGTTTTGCGGGAGGGGAAATAAGGTGGTACCACGAAAAGAAACCTTTCGTCCTTAAGGATGAAAGGTTTTTCTTTTCTTTGTAAAATCTGGGCATTGCCTTGGCGCAGGCCCATAAACCAGGTTAAACAGATAAAGGAGAGGAATTGCTATGAATCGCCTGTTACCAAAGGCCTATGAACCGAAGACAGTCGAAGAAAAATGGTACCGTTTTTGGCTTGAACACAATTGTTTCCATGCGGAGGTGGACCAGGAGCGGAACCCTTACGCCATCGTCATTCCGCCCCCAAATGTCACGGGCCGGCTCCACTTAGGCCACGCTTTAAACAACACGCTCCAGGATATCCTTGTCCGTTACCACCGCATGAAAGGGGATAACACCATGTGGATCCCCGGGACCGATCATGCCGGAATTGCGACCCAAGTTAAAGTGGAAGAAGAGTTAGCGAAGGAAGGGATGAACCGGCACCAACTTGGGCGGGAGAAGTTCCTTGAGCGGGTCTGGCAGTGGAAAAACGAATATGGCGATACCATTATCCGCCAGTTAAAAAAGCTGGGCTCCTCTTGTGATTGGCAACGGGAGTGTTTTACCATGGATGAAGGCTGTTCCCGCGCGGTGCGCGAGGTCTTTATCCGCCTTTACGAAAAGGGCTTGATCTACCGGGGGAGTTACTTGGTGAACTGGTGTCCGCAGTGTGCGACCACCCTCTCCGATATCGAAGTGGAACACGAAGAAAAAACCGCACGTCTTTGGCATCTCCGTTATCCGCTGACTACGGGCGACGGGTACATCCAGGTGGCCACCACCCGCCCTGAGACCATGCTGGGAGATACGGCGGTTGCCGTCCACCCCGACGATGAACGCTACCGGCATTTGGTCGGGAAAACGGTGATTTTGCCCATCGTTAACCGGGAGATTCCGATTGTCGCTGATGAGATGGTTGATCCGGAGTTTGGAACCGGGGCAGTGAAAGTCACCCCTGCCCACGATCTGAACGACTTTGAAGTCGGTTTAAGGCATAATTTAGAACAGATTACCGTGATTGGTTTTGACGCCCGGATGACCGATGCCGCCGGGAAGTATGCCGGACTGGACCGGGATGAATGCCGGAAACAACTCCTCGCGGAACTGGAGGACGGGGGCTACCTGGTTGGAGAAGAGCCCTTAACCCATGCGGTCGGAACCTGTTACCGCTGTGATACGGTGATCGAACCGCTCATCTCCAAACAGTGGTTTGTGAAGAAGAAACCGTTGGCCGCCCCGGCGATAAATGCGGTCCACGACGGAGAGATCCGTTTTGTCCCTGAGCGCTTTACCAAGATCTATTTGAACTGGATGGAGAATATCCGCGATTGGTGTATCTCCCGGCAACTCTGGTGGGGGCACCGGATTCCCATCTGG
>JAAZDX010000001.1 GCA_012512605.1 Bacillota bacterium | reverse complement strand
CCCGTGCTCCATCTCCTGGATCATCACATTGATAAATCTTTCTTCCGTCGCATTGTATTGTTCCGCGTAGACCAGCCTTTTTTTCCCCTCTTTGAGACGTTCCGTGTAGAAATACTCATCAATAATCCCCTTCGGTTTGCCCTGCCTGATAAAGGTCCGCTCTTCCCGGTAGGCGTGTTTCGCCATCGGCGTTAGAGATTCGTTGAGATAAAAGGTGCCGACGGTCAGGACCGCCCCGATGATCAGAACCGGAGTGGCAATCTGCATAAAACTGAGGCCACCAGCTTGCATCGCAATTGTCTCACTGTGGCTGGTCATCCGCCCCAACCCCAGAAGGGTCGCTAGAAGCATCCCGATATAAATCCCATAAGCGAGATTCTCCGGGACATTGTAAGCCCAAAGGCGTAAAACGGTGAGCAGTGGAACCGAATAGGATTCCGCCCACTGGATAACATTGACTAAGGACCATCCGATAAACATACCGCTAAAGGCTAGAAAGCCAAAAAAGAAGGGTCCCATCAATTCTCTGATCAAATACTTAGTGATAATCCGCATGCTGATTACTCCCGTCCATAGGGCATTTTGCGTTGTCCTTTGCTTTAACAATGCCATCACATATATTGTATTATTGGTTACAACGCAAAAAGCTTACATATTAAAGCGGTCGCCAAGGTAAAACTTCCGCGCTTTTTCATCTTCGGCAATCTCCTTGGCGTCTCCGGAAACCAGGATCTTCCCCGAATACATTATATAGGCACGGTCGGTGATCGCCAGGGTTTCCCGGACACTGTGGTCGGTAATCAAGACCCCTAAACCCATCTTTTTCAGTCCACCGACGATATCCTGCAGATCAGCCACGGCAATCGGGTCCACACCGGTAAAGGGCTCATCCAATAGAATATAGCGGGGGTTCTGGGCGAGGGCACGGGCGATCTCCACCCGGCGGCGTTCACCACCGGAGAGCATGAATCCCTTTTGTTTTCTCACCTTCGTCAGGTTAAAATCCGCCAGTAACTGCTCGCACCGGTCGATCCGCTTTTTCCGATCTTTGAGCACCAATTCCAAGATCGCCAGGATGTTCTCTTCCACAGTTAGTTTGCGGAAAACCGATGGTTCCTGGGCTAAATAAGAAACCCCATAGCGGGCCCGTAGATGCATGGGAAAACCGGTGACGTCAGTTCCATCAATTATGATCCGTCCCGCAAGGGGCTTTTCTAAACCAACAATCATGTAAAAGGAGGTAGTCTTTCCGGCTCCGTTCGGACCCAGGAGACCAACGACCTCACCCGGATTGACTTCCAGGCTAACCTGATCAACCACCCGCCGTTTTCCGTATTCTTTCACTAAACCCTGCGCTTCAATCGCCACTGGAATGCACTCCTCTATCCTGATAAAACCGGGTCTTCGTTGGCCCTTCGGCGGTGATTTGTCCACTGGCTAGATCGTAAGTAATCACCGTCCCCGCTTCACCCTGCAGGATCCCCTCTTCCCAACGGATCATGGGCGAGCCCGCCGCAGTAACATGCTCCTCACGCATGCTCCCGTCAAACCGTTCTCCTTCCATTACCCACTCGGGTCCCCAGAGGGTAAACCCCGCTTCCCCTTGGATGGTTTCTTCTTCCAAGTGATAAGAAAAGGCTCCGCCAACCACCAGTCTCATTTCTTCCGGCTCAAGGATGGTTATTTCTCCCCCTTCCGGTAACCGCACCAGTTCGGAGGTGAGGACCATCCTTTCCCCGGTGGCAATCATTTTCTCGGTTTCCAACTTAACCGCTTCTTCTGCCGTCAACAGCTGATTATGTTGGTCATAACTAATTTTTAACGCCGACAGGCGTAGCCCGGAACTCTCCACGATAACTTCAACCGGAGCACCGGAGTAACCTCGGTAGACACAGAATTCCTTTTCCAGATCGAGTTCGGTTATGCCTTGGGGCGGAACAATTACCTCCACCTCATCACGGCCTTCTTCAGCAGCCCATCCCGGTAAGGCGTTGACCAAAAAAAGGGCCACCGTTAGAAAAAGAACCAGCAAGTATCTCTTCTGGACCATTGGCCTTCTTCACCCCATTCCCATTCTTTACTGAAAGGACCACCGAGACGCCCCGGGGGAAACCAACCTCCGCTCTTCCGGATTAAACCGAAAACTTTCCGCTTGGAACTTAACGTTCTCCCCATCCGCCTGCAGTTGACGGCCGGTGATTTCT
>JAAZDX010000124.1 GCA_012512605.1 Bacillota bacterium | reverse complement strand
TCCAGTCGGAAGTGGAAGTTCTGCGCGAAGTTAAGCTTGGTGCCTATATAGAAGTTGACGTCGAAAAGGAGCAGCCAGTCGTGACCGACGAAGAGGTTGAACAGGAGTTAAAGCTGCTTCAGGAGCGCCGCGCGGAACTGGTGGCGACCGAGAAACAAGCGCTAGAGAAGGGCGATTTTGCCGTTATCGATTTTGAAGGATATTTAAACGAAAAAGCATTCCCCGGCGGTGCCGCCCAAGGATATACTATAGAAGTAGGCGCTGGCCGTTTTATACCCGGGTTTGAGGAAGGCCTGATCGGAATGGCCCCGGACGAGGAGCGTGACCTTAACCTCACCTTCCCGGAAGACTACCATCAGCCGGATCTAGCTGGGCAGGAAGTGGTCTTCAAGGTTAAACTGCACGAAATAAAAGAGAAAGAACTACCGACCCTTGACGATGAGTTTGCGAAGGAGCAAGGGGATTACGAGACGCTGGATGATTTTAAAGTTCATCTCCGGAAACGCCTTCAAGAGCGCAAAGAGCAGGAAGCCAACCGGAAGTTTGAAGAAGAAGTGATCAAGCAAGTGGTCGCCGGGAGTACTGTCCACTTAACGGACACCTTGATTAACCGGGAAATAGAACACTTAATCCACCGTATGGAGCATGATCTTGAAGCAAGAGGGTTAAGATTAGAGGAGTATTTGACCCATACCGAACAGACCATAGAGCAACTGCGCGATCAGCTACGGCCTCAAGCCGAGGAACGGGTGAAGACCGATCTGGTTCTGACGGCGGTGGCTCAGGCAGAAGGAATTACTGTTAGTGAGGACGAACTTAAAGAGAGAATCGGTTATTTGCTCCAGATTTATCCCCCTGAGTTGAAAGAGGAGATTCTGAAGGGTAAGAACCGTGACTTTATCGAAGGTGCCCGCTCTTCTCTGGAACGGGAAAAGACGGTTAAACTTCTCGTTGGGTTTGTCGCACCGGAAGAAGAAGTGGTGACGACGGCCGGAGATGACGAAAAAGAGGGAGAGGTGAAAGAAGAATGAATTTAGTCCCGATGGTTGTGGAACAGACCAATCGCGGGGAACGGGCCTATGATATTTTTTCCCGCCTGCTGAAGGAGCGCATCGTCTTTATTGGCGGTCCGATCGACGACACAATGGCCAATTTGGTCGTGGCGCAGTTAATTTACCTTGAGAGTGAAGATCCGGATAAGGATATTTCCGTGTATATTAATAGCCCCGGTGGCGTAATCTATTCTGGATTGGCAATCTACGACGCCATGCAGTATGTTAAACCTGAGGTTTCCACGATCTGCGTTGGGTTTGCCGCTAGTATGGCTGCCCTGTTACTAAGTGCGGGGGCGAAGGGCAAGCGTTACGCGCTGCCTAACTCACGGGTGATGATTCACCAGCCTTTAGGCGGTGCCGAAGGGCAAGCCGCAGATATTGAGATTCAAGCCCGCGAAATCTTGCGCTTGCGCGAGTTGACCAACGGGATTATTGCGCGCCACACTGGAAAGACCATTGAAAGAGTCGCCCAAGACGTGGACCGTAATTACTGGATGAACGCTGAAGAAGCGAAAGCATACGGTATTGTCGACGAGATCATCGAAAAAAGGAAATTGAAGTAGTCGGGTGAATAACGGGCACGTTTTTCTGTGGGCTCTCAATTCCAAAAGAAAGAGGTGGTGAGATGTTTAAATTCGGGGATGATAAAGGGCAGTTGAAATGTTCTTTTTGTGGAAAAGCTCAGGAACAAGTGAAGAAACTGATTGCCGGACCCGGAGTATATATCTGCGATGAATGTATAGAACTCTGCAATGAGATTATCGATGAAGAATTAACCGATGATACCTCCTTCGATTTGGAAACCATCCCGAAACCGGTGGAGATTAAGGCGATCCTTGACCAATACGTAATCGGGCAAGAAGAAGCCAAGAAAATTCTTTCGGTTGCCGTTTATAACCACTATAAAAGGATTAATGCTGAAGGGATGTTTGACGATGTCGAGCTCCAAAAGAGCAATATTCTGATTATGGGACCGACCGGTAGCGGAAAAACACTACTCGCCCAGACACTGGCCAAAATCCTTAATGTCCCTTTTGCGATTGCGGATGCCACCTCGCTTACGGAAGCCGGTTATGTTGGTGAAGACGTTGAAAATATTCTCTTAAAATTGATCCAGGCCGCCGACTATGATGTGGAAAAGGCGGAGAAGGGGATTGTCTACATCGACGAAGTGGATAAGATCGCCCGGAAAACGGAGAATCCTTCGATCACCCGGGATGTTTCCGGGGAAGGGGTCCAGCAAGCCTTGCTGAAGATCCTGGAAGGGACGGTGGCTTCGGTTCCGCCCCAGGGGGGAAGGAAACACCCGCACCAGGAGTTTATTCAGCTTGATACCACGAATATCCTTTTTATTTGCGGTGGGGCCTTTGACGGATTGGAAAAGCTCATCGAAAATCGGATCGGGAAAAAGACGATGGGCTTTGGCGCCGAGATCCAATCGAAACAGGAGAAGCCCATTGGCGAGCTCTTACGGCAGGTGATGCCGGAGGATCTCTTGAAGTACGGGATGATCCCGGAGTTTATTGGCCGCTTGCCAATCATCGTTTCCCTGGATGCTTTGGATGAAGCCGCGTTGATTAAGATCTTAACTGAGCCCAAAAACGCCCTGGTGAAACAGTTTAAGAAGATGTTGGAGTTGGACGGGGTGGATTTGGAATTTACCCCCGATTCCCTGCAGGCGATTGCCGCTTGTACGATGAAACGGAATGCGGGCGCTCGGGGTCTCCGGGCCATCATCGAGCAGTTGCTTTTGGATGTGATGTACGAGATTCCCTCGCGCAGCGATGTGAAAAAATGTGTGATCACCAAAGAAATGGTGGATGGACATAAGGAACCTCTCCTTTCCACCAGCGCGGATCAGCGCAAGAAAAAAAAGGAAGAATCGGCTTAAAACCCGCTATACAGCGGGTTTATTTTTTTGGAAAAAACTCATGAAAATAGCACCGCTGGGGATAATATACCGGAGAAAGCTGGGATCTGGGGAGGGTAAGCGATCGATGAATTACGCCGGAAGCATTTTGGGTTTAATCAACCTTTTTTTTGCCATTGTGATTGGCTTATACTTTTGGAATCTCCTGCGCGCGCAGCAAGGAACGAAGGTCGCCGTCGACCGCGAGGCGAAAAAGGAGATGGAATAGTTGGGGCGTTTGCGCGCGATCTCCCTGACGGAACCCCTTTCCGAAAAAACCCGACCGACCAAGTTTGATGAGATCATCGGTCAAGAAGAAGGACTGAAGGCGTTGCGGGCGGCGCTGTGTGGTCCCAACCCGCAACACTTGTTGATCTACGGACCACCGGGGGTGGGAAAGACTGCGGCTGCCCGCGTGGTCCTGGAAGAAGCCAAACAAAACCCCTTGTCACCACTGAAGAGTACGGCTAAGTTTATTGAAGTGGATGCGACTACCGCGCGCTTTGATGAACGGGGCATCGCCGATCCGTTGATCGGTTCGGTCCATGATCCGAGCTACCAGGGGGCGGGTCCGATGGGTATAGCCGGGATTCCCCAGCCGAAACCGGGAGCGGTGACGAAAGCCCACGGTGGAATCCTCTTCATTGATGAAATCGGCGAACTCCATCCCTATCAGATGAATAAGTTGTTGAAGGTTTTGGAAGACCGGAAGGTCTTCTTTGAAAGCGCTTATTATAGTTCGGAAGATCAAAATATCCCTTCCCATATTCATGATATTTTCCAAAACGGTCTTCCAGCCGATTTTCGCTTAATCGGGGCAACTACCCGCCAACCGCACGAGATCCCACCGGCGATCCGTTCCCGCTGCGTGGAAGTTTTCTTCCGCGCGCTTACCCCCGCTGAAATTCAAAAAATTGCGATGAATGCGGTCCAGAAGATCGGCTTTGAGCTGGAAGAGGGCGGGATCGAGATTATTAGTAAATATGCCCATAATGGGCGGGATAGTGTCAACATGGTGCAGATTGCGGCCGGTTTAGCCCTGACCGACGGGCGGAAGCTGATCCGGCGGAAGGATATTGAGTGGGTGGTGAACAGCGGACAGTATACACCGCGGCCGAACAAGAAAGTTCCGCCCAAACCACAGGTGGGTTACGCCAACGGATTGGCGGTTTATGGCCCGAATCTGGGGATGCTCGTTGCCTTGGAGGCAACGGCGCTTCCGGCAGCGGAAAGGCCGGGGCGGGTGATTGCTACCGGGGTGATCGAAGAAGAAGAGATGGGCGAGTACGGCCGGACGATTCGGCGGCGGAGTACGGCCCGGGAGTCGGTGGAAAATGTGTTAACGATCTTGAAAAAATATTTCGATCTTGACTGCACTAAATTTGACTTGCATATAAATTTTCCGGGAGGGATTCCACTGGATGGCCCATCGGCCGGAATTGCGCTGGTTACCGTTGTTTATTCGGCACTGACCGGTAAACCCGTAGATAATTTGGTGGCGATGACCGGGGAAGTCTCAATTTTGGGCACGGTCATGCCGGTGGGGGGGATCATTCCAAAGATTAAAGCGGCCAAGGAAGCCGGAGGAAAGCGCGTGTTGATTCCTGCCGAGAACTGGCAGGATGCCTTTAAAGACGAGACCGGGCTTGAAATCGTTCCCGTGCGCCGGATTGAAGAGGTCATCCAGTGGGCTTTTCGGCAGGAACCAGCCGGGGAAAAAGAGGCGGTTGATGGTGATGCGCGACGGGAGAAATACATACCAGCCCAGAGCAGAAAGGAAGAATTGGTCGTCGCGGCTGGTGGTGGATGAAGAAAGAAGGATCCCCTTTGAGTGGGGTCAGGTCCTATGGTATACTGACCTTAAAGGGGGAAGGTTTCGATGATGGCGGCTTTACAATCAAGGCCCCGGATCGCCTGGGCATTAGGGGGCGGCGGGGTCCGTGGTTTTGCCCATCTTGGGGTCTTAAAGGTCCTGCAGGAAGAGGGGGTCCCCGTTGATGCGCTTGCTGGGACGAGTATGGGGGCGGTGGTGGCGGCGCTTTTTGCTGCCGAGACCGATCTGAAATACTTAACGGCGTTGGCGGCCCGGATCGCCTGGGAGGACTTTGTTGACCTCCGTTTTCCCCGCTACGGGCTAGTCGAAGGGAAGCGGCTGGTCCCTTTAATCCGGTTACTAACCAAACGTAAAAAGCTGGAGGAATTGGCGATTCCGGTGCGGATCATCGCTACCGATCTGCTCACCGGCGAGGAGGTTGTTTTTACGCAGGGCCCCCTTGATCTGGCGGTACGTGCTTCGATCTCGATACCCGGTGTCTTTACGCCGGTACCCTACGGTAAGCATCTCTTGGTCGACGGTGGGCTGGTAGCGGGCGTTCCGGTGAAGGCCGCGGCGGCGATGGGGATGGATCTAGTCTTTGCGGTTTACGTAGCGGGCGATCTGGTTCCGGAACCGCCCCGGAGCGTCTTTGACATTCTTTACCGCAGTTCGGAGATTATGATGCACAAGTTAGATGGGACCCAACTGCAGCAGGCTGCTTTCATCCTAGCCCCGGAGGTTGGGGACGTTGGTACCCTCCAGTTTTCGCGGGTGGAGGAGCGTATCGCGAAGGGCGAAGCAGCAGCCCGGAAGGCCCTGCCTGCGCTAAAGCGGATCATTGCGGATTTTCAAAAAGGACGGGGAAAAGCAGCTGGGGACCGGGCTTAATGGAAGGGGCTTGCCAAGATGGAGCGCCTATGGAAAAATTTGATCATTATTTTGATTATTACCTTGTTTGTGATGCAGATCTTGCTTTTAATTCCGTCCTTCCGTGCAACTTTTTGTGTGGTTGAACAGTTAGAGGGTCAGCCGGTGCGGTCCCTTTTTTAAAAAATGGCAAGAATGCCCGCTAGCGTCTTGCGTAAAGGAGGTAAATGTGTTAGATTGTAAGTTAAAAGGCAAGACGGTAGTGTGGCAGCATACATATGGGAATTGCGTATAGACGAAAAAGGCGTTTGTTTATTGTTCAATGGCAGTTCCCTAATGAGGAGAATGTGGTTTGCAGGCACTCCGTGGGGTGCTTTTTTTATTACCGGGGGGTGAAGTAGTGATGAGTGGAAACAGTAAAGAGGTGGCAGCAGCCGCCTTGAAAATGGCGATCAGCCGTTCGCGGGAAGAAGAACGGGTCTTCAAGGAGATGCTGCGGGAAGAGGGGATTCAAGCCGCCGCTGTTGATTTTGGTGGTGAAATGTTACAGGCGGTTAAGACCATCATTGAACGGGCGGTGGTGGCTGCTAAACGCGAATTCTTAGTGGGTGATAGCCATGCCGAAGAGGGCGCGGTAGCCGGAGCAACCCATGAGGCCTTGCTGCAGATTATTCCGAAGGCGTTCGGCTTAAACCTGGGAGGGAAGATTGGCCTAGCCCGGCGGGGGGATCATTTTAGTGTGGCGGTTTTCTGTGCCGTCGGCCTCTTGCATCTGATTGAGGTTGCGGTAGGCCTCGCGCATCGAGCGCTGAAATAGGAGCCGGAATATGGTTGGGGTAGCAGCGCATTACGGCGTAGCGCGCTGCGGGCGGTGCTCGATGGTCTCGCCTTGCATCTCACTTTTTGCCTACCTTAGCAGCCAAGGGAAAAGATTATTCATATTAGAATCCGTGCGAGATAAGGATCTTATGTAGTGTTCTTTTAAAGAAGCCGGTGAGCGGGAGAAGAGAGGAGGAGAAGATGGAGACGGTAAAAGCGTTCCGGGGGGCGACGACGACTCGCGCCAATACACGGGAAGAAATTCTCGCCGCCACGCGGGAGTTGTTGACGGAGCTGATCGGGCGGAATAAAATCAACCCCCAGCGGGTGATCAGTGTATTTTTCACGGCGACCCCTGATCTGGATGCCGCTTTCCCGGCGGAAGCCGCCCGGCAACTGGGCTATAACGACTGGGCGTTGTTGGATAGTGTCGAGATGGCGGTCCCAGGGTCTTTGCCCCGCTGCATCCGGGTTTTGCTCCATGCATATCACGGCGAGGACAGTCAGGAGGTGTATCATGTCTATTTACGAGCCGCCAAAGCCCTCCGTCCCGACTGGGACTCAGACGACGACTAGGTTTTGTTTGGTGCGCCACGGGACCACCGATTGGAACCAGGAGAACCGGATTCAAGGAGCTACGGATACGCCTTTGAATGGGCAGGGGCAGATGGAGATTGGCCGGTTGGCCATCGCGCTGAAGAATGAAGGCTGGGAGCTGGTGGTCACCAGTGACTTGCAAAGGGCCGCAGAGAGCGGCAGGATTATTGGCCAGGAACTAATGATTCCGGTTTTTTCCCATAGAGAACTCCGCGAACGGAGTTTTGGACCGCTGGAAGGGTTAACCTTCGCGGAGATTAAAGCGAAATACCCGAAGGGTAGTGACCATCTGGCCTTACCGGGGTTGGAGTCACGCCGCGCGATTGAGGCCCGGGCGATGGCGACGATGGGGATGTTAGCGACCGTTTTTACGGGAAGGCGGGTTATTGTCGTCTCCCACGGTGGTTTTATCCGGGCTTTCTTCCGGGCGGGGTTGGGCCTGGAGCGGAGATCACCCGCCAATGGCGAACGGGTCGTTGTGGTCTGGGATGGAAGATGGCAGTTGGTGGAGGGAGGAAGTAGAAATGACGGTTGAAAAAATGATCCGCCGGGAAATACTGGGGATTACCCCATATGTACCCGGCAAACCCATCGAAGAAGTGCAACGGGAGTGGGGGCTCGAGGAAGTAATTAAGCTGGCTTCCAATGAAAACCCCTTAGGGCCTTCGCCCCGTGCTGTGCAGGCGGCGACGGCGGCCTTGGCGGAAACCCATCTTTACCCCGATGGCAGCTGTTACCTGCTAAAGTCAGCTTTGGCCGCAGAACTAGGGGTCAAGCCCGACGAGATTATTGTGGGAAATGGCTGTGACGAAGTGATCAAATTGGTGGCGGAGGCTTTTTTCCACCCCGGAGATGAGGTAGTTGTGGCGGACCCGACCTTTGGTGAGTATGCCTACGCGACCCAATTGATGGGGGCCAAACTGGTTAAGGTCAAAGGGGAAGGCTTAGGTCATGATCTTGACAAGATGGCAGCGGCCGTTACCGAGCGGACAAAAGCAATCTTTGTTTGTAATCCAAACAATCCGACCGGAACGATGAATACCCGGGCCGAACTGGAAGCATTTATCGCCCGCATTCCCCCAGAGATATTGATCATTATCGACCAGGCTTATTACGAGTATGTGGAGGATGCGGCCTATCCGAATGGGATCGAGTTTAAAGGGGATGGCCGGGTTCTAACCCTCCGGACTTTTTCCAAGATTTACGGCTTGGCCGGTTTACGGGTCGGCTATGGGGTCGGGGATCCGGAACTGATTGCTTTGCTAGACCGGACGCGGGAGCCCTTTAATGTGAACCGTATCGGACAGGTGGCGGCGGTGGCGGCGCTGGCCGACCGGGCACACGTGGCCCGGAGTTTAGAAATGAACCGGCGGGGGATGGAGCAGATCTATCGGGGTTTGGCCGATCTTGACCTCTCTTACATCCCCAGTGTTGCTAATTTCATCCTCTTTTCAACGCCGTATCTGGCGACGCAGATCTTTGAGGAGATGATGAAAAGAGGGGTGATTGTCAGGCCGGCCCACATCTTTGGTTTACCCCGGCAGGTTCGGGTGACGATTGGGACCGAAGAGCAGAACAATAAGTTTTTAAACGTCCTTGGAGCGGTCTTGGCCGACCTTGGGAAAGAGCCTTAAAGAACCAGCGGACTGCTCGACACGAGTGTCGAGCGACTAGCGACGAATGACGGGAAGTAGGATGGTAGAAAGGTAGGAAAGGATGAGCGTGTAATGATTATTATCATGTCCCGGACTGCTTCAAAGGAGCAGGTTGTCCGGGTCCAAGAACAATTGCGCAGTGCGGGATTTGGGATCCATCTGTCGCAGGGCGTGGAAAGAACGATCATCGGTGCCATTGGCGACCGCAGTCCCGAACTGATGCCGATGGTGGCCGCAATGGCGGGTGTGGAAAGGGTTGTTCCAATTTTAAAACCCTTTAAACTGGCGAGTAGGGATTTTAAGTCCGATTCCACCCGGGTCAAGGTTGGGGAGGCGGTCATTGGTGGGGAGGAAGCAGTACTGATCGCTGGTCCCTGTGCGATCGAGAACGAAGAACAACTATTGTCCACCGCCCACCAGATTAAGGCGGTTGGGGGGAAAATCCTCAGGGGTGGCGCTTTTAAACCACGGACTTCGCCCTATGCCTTCCAGGGCTTGAAGACCGAAGGGTTGAAGCTTGTCCAGGAGGTCGCCAAAACCACTGGTTTAGCTGTGGTTACGGAGGTTGTTTCCCCCCACGAAGTCGAACTGGTCGCCCAGTATGTGCAGATGCTCCAGATCGGCGCCCGTAACATGCAGAACTTTGCCCTCCTGCAGGAGGTGGGCCGGGCGAAGTTACCGGTGCTGTTGAAGAGAGGGATGGCGGCGACGATCGAAGAATGGTTGATGGCGGCGGAGTACATCATGAAAGAAGGAAATTACCAGGTGGTCCTCTGCGAACGGGGGATCCGGACCTTCGAAACGGCTACGAGGAACACCTTGGATGTCAGCGCCATCGCCTTGGTTAAAGAATGGAGTCATCTGCCGGTCATTGCCGACCCCAGCCACGCATCTGGCCGTCGTGATCTGGTGTTACCACTGGCGCGGGCGGCGTTGGCAGCGGGGGCCGACGGTTTAATGGTGGAAGTACACCCAAAGCCAGAGACTGCCCTCTCCGACGGACCCCAGTCTTTAGATTTTGTCCAGTTTAATACCCTAGTTAAAGCGATCGTCCCAATTTTGGCCGCAATGGGGAAACACCTATGAGACCGCAGCGCATTGCTCTGATTGGATTAGGCTTGATTGGCGGTTCATTAGGGCTGGCTCTCTGTCGTAAGCAGAATCTCTGGGTGGTTGGTTACGACCCGGTGGCGGAGACTTGCCAGGAAGCCCTTTCCCGACAGGTAGTACATGAAATCGCGGACAGCCCTGCTTCGGTAGTGCAAGGGGCGGATTTGGTCGTGTTGGCCGTGCCGGTGGAAAAAATGGAAGAAGTGGTCCTGGCCGCTGCTCCAGCCCTAACCGCGGGGGTGATCCTGACTGATGTGGCCAGTACGAAAGGGGAATTAGCCCAGGCCTTGCCGCCGTTATTACCGGAAGGGGTCTATTATGTCGGTGGCCATCCGATGGCGGGGAGCGAACAATCGGGGCTTGCTGCCGCGGACCCTTTTCTTTTTCAGAATGCCGTTTATCTTTTGACTCCGGCACCGGGCACGCCCCCTAAAGTGCTGACCACCTTGGAACAGTTCATTCAAATGGTCGGCGGGCTCCCCTTGTTCCTTACGCCGGAAGAACATGATTTAATGGTGGCGGTGGTGAGCCACTTACCCCATATAATCGCGGCCGCGCTGGTCAATGTGGCGGTCGATTTCAATGAACAGTATCCGGGAACCCTGTCGCTGGCCGCGGGTGGCTTTCATGATACAACCCGGGTGGCGATGGGGTCACCGGCTTTGTGGCGGGAGATCCTCGTGTCCAACCGGCGTTCGCTCTTACCGGTCCTAAGTAAGCTGGTTGCTGAGGTCGAAGCACTTACTGTGGCGCTCTCTGCCGGCGAGAAGGGGGAGTTGGAAGCCCGACTTCGCCGGGCGGCGGCGGCACGGACGGAGCTTCCAGCCCGAAATAAGGGTTTTTTGACCCTCCTCCATGAGTTGGTGGTGGTAATTGAAGACCGGCCGGGGGCGATTGCGGAGGTAATTGGCATCATCAAAACGATTAATATTAAAGACATTGAAATCCTCCGCGTCCGGGAGGGGGAAGGCGGCACCCTCCGCCTGGCC
>JAAZDX010000123.1 GCA_012512605.1 Bacillota bacterium | reverse complement strand
ACCTAAGACGCGCGGAAGGTCCGAACCACAAATACCAGTCGCTTTCACCCGAACCAAAACCTCATGCTTGTTAATCATGGGTGTTTCGATGTCGGTATAACGCAAATCTTGGGCGGCATATAAAACTGCTGCTTTCATGGTCTCCCTCCTGCACTCGCTTTTATTGATCCGTGATCCGGGCAAGTTTATCGAAACTATCGCGCAACTTCTGATATAACTCAAGGTAAAGCTGATAAAACCGTTCATAAGTAGCGTGATGAGCAAGCAAAGGGTGATGCGTTCGCTGAATATGAACCGTTTTTTGCACTGCAGCCTCAAAACTGGGATACACCCCGGTCCCAACCCCGGCCAGCAGGGCTGCGCCCAAAGTTGTTGCCTGATCCGACATGGGAACGTGAATTGTTTTCCCGGTAATATCCGCTTTGATCTGCGTCCAAACCCGGCTGTTCGCCGCCCCGCCCACACTGATTAATTCCGTTACATAAGCATTTACTTCTTCCGCTGTCTTGAGGTTATGGAGCAGCGAGAACCCGACACCTTCCATCATCGCCCGGATGAGGTGGGCTCTTGTTTTATCATAAGACAGTCCGAAGAAGACGCCCCGCGCCTTGCTGTTCCAAATTGGCGAACGCTCACCCGCCATATAAGGGAGGAAGATTAGCCCGCCAGCGCCCGGCGGGATCGCTGCGGCTGCTTCGCTCATGATTTCAAAAGCGTTTTTCTGAACCGCCTTTCCGGTTTGCTGCTCGTAATGGCCAAATTCCTTGTTGAACCAGTTCAAGGTACCGCCGCCCCCCACGGTCCCGCCCTGTAACAACCATAAATCGGGCAACACGTGGTAGCCCAGGATTAACTTGGGGTGAATCAAGGGTTGGTCCACTAAGATACTCATGCCCCCGGCTTGCCCCCCCTGTTCCTGGGTTTGCCCCGGTCTAACCACGCCTGCGCCCAGGGCGCAGCAAGCCGCATCCAAGCCGCCGGCCACGACCGGAATCCCCGCAACCAGCCCCGTTTCCGCGGCCGCTTTTCCGCTTACCGTGCCCACCACCTCATGGCAATGGCACAGCGGTGCCAGCAGATCCAGGGAGATCCCCATCGCTTCCGCCATTTTTTCGTTCCATACGCCTTTGGCCATGTCAAAGAAGTGAAAACCATAGGCTTGGGAATAATCCTGTGTTAGCTCGCCGGTCAGTTTATAGACAATATAGGCGTTACTTTGCAGGAACTTTCTCGTCTGAGCATATATTTCCGGTTCGTTTTCGCGGAGCCACAATATTTTCGGTGTAATGTAAGCCGGATCAACCGGATTACCACTTAAGCTGACCAGCTCGCGTTCGCCCAAATTCTCCCGTAACCAGGCAGCCTGCTTTTCCGCGCGCCGGTCCAGCCAAATCAGGGCTTTTCGGAGGGGGACCCCGTTTTGATCGACCGGAAGGCAGACCCAACTGATTCCGTCGACCCCAATCGCCGCAATATCCCTGGGATCGATCTTTTGGACCCTAGTTAAGTTATGTAGCTCTTGGCATATGGTTTTCCACCAGGCCAAAGCGTCTTGTTCCGCATAACCTGCTTTCGAATAATCGGTGTGATAATTACCGGCGGCCGCCGCAACAACCCGACCTTCAAGATCGAAGACCGTGAGTTTGCAACCGGAAGTACCGCTGTCAATGCCGAGCAAAAGCCGTTTTGACACTTTTTGATCCCCCACTTTATTCGCGCGAAACATTGCATATCATGTCTCCATATTACGCCGAATCGTTTCGTTTTAGAACAACAATCTTCCCGCGAAAAGGCAAACCATCACGGGTAAACCATCACGTGTTAATCGCCACGTGTTGATCGTCACTGGTCACGCGCGGAATGCTTGCCTTTGCAAACAAAGCACACCCTGTTTTCACCACTAACCTTAGTTATCAACCTTTTTAATCGAATCCCGGATCAACAATTCGGTCTTTAGTCGCCATACTAAAGGAAAACCCCGGTGGTCTTTGTTCAGTCTTTTCAAAAGAACCTTCGCGGCTGTTTCCCCGATTTGCTGCACCGGCTGAACAACAATGGACAATGCTGGTTTGACAATACGCGCAAGGTCAAGGTTATCAAAGCCAATGAACGATATATCATCTGGAATTCGAATATTATTCTCGTTAATCGCAATGATACTGCCGATCGTCATCTCATAATTAGTCACATAAACCGCAGTTGGCGGCGGGTCATTCTTCATAAGCTCCATTAATAAATGGTAACCGCTTTCAATCTTGTAGTCGCCATGCTTGATCAGACCAGGATCTACCTTCAACCCGTAATCTTCAAAGACGCGAATATAGCCTTTCAATCTTTCCTGCGCAGTATAGACCTTTTGTGGCCCCGCAATAATCCCAATTCGTCGGTGGCCGTAGATGATCAATTGTTCAACCGCATTATAAGAAGCATTAAGATTATCGACCAAGACGACATCACAATCGACATTGGGGATCAAGCGGTCGATTAATACGAGGGGGGTTTTCCGCGCGATAATCTTCTTAACTAGGCTGTCATTACCAGGCAAAGGCATCAAGACAATACCGTCAACCATTTTATCGAATAAGAACTGCAGTTTTTTCTCCTCCAGCTCGGGATCCTCTTTGAAGTCGCAGACAATTGTGCTATATCCTTCTTTCAACAAAATGTTCTCAATATGAGAAACAATGCTTGTGAAAAAGATGTTTTCAAGACTGGGGATGAGCACCCCTACGGTCATGGTCCGACTCGTTCTCAGTGCCCGAGCCATCTCGTTAACCTTAAAATCAAGAGTTTGAATTGCTTCTTCAATTAATTCCTTATTATGTTCTAAAACATTACCACCGTTTAAATACTTGGAAATGGTCGATATGGAAAGCCCGGTGTATTTAGCAATATCTTTGATCGTCGTCGCCATGATTCTTCTCCTTCAGTTCGCGAAACGTTTCGTTTTGTTGAACTAATTATATCTTATCCACCAATAAAAGTCAACTTATTGTAAGGATAATGTTAACAACGCGCCGCATTATCCCCACCGGCAGAACAGACCTTCCGGGGCTGCTTGACCATTCTGCGGTCACCCCTTGCGGAAAACTAACGTCGTGGCAAAAGCCCTTTGGGTAACCAGGGTGAGGACCAAAAAGGATTATCCTGAAGCCTACCGAAATTTAATATAGAGAAATACTCTTACGGTCCCAGAGGTTTTAGTAAGAGGGTCATTTCCCTATAGCGGTTTATAAAATCGTAGTATTATAAAGTGGGTTGTTTTAAAATGGCCAACAATAAGCAATTTAAGAACAAAGGCATCATGGTCTTCAAGCTCCCCATTCCGACCTGGATCTTCCTGGCGATATTTGCTTTATCCTGCGTCTTTCCATCCAGCGCTTCCGCTTCCGCCGCTTCGCAACCATCAGTCGCCCTTGTGTTAGGCGGTGGCTCGGCTTGGGGTTTAAGCCATATTGGACTGCTTATGTCCCTGGAAGAAAACGGTGTTCCCGTTGATCTACTAGTCGGAACCAGCATGGGAAGTATCATTGCCGGTCTTTATGCCGCCGGTTACTCCGTTGACAATATCATTGAGATCTTTACAAGCCTGGATACGGCTACTTTACTTGATATTCCCTTCCCCCCGGGCAGTGGTTATATTGAAACCAAGGGGTTACAGCAGTATCTTGATACACTTCTTGGCGGCAAGACCTGTGAGCGGTTATCCATCCCCTTTTATCCAGTGGCGGTTAATCTCAAAACTGGTGCGGTGCAGGCTCTAAACCAAGGTAAGGCCAGTACCGGTATTCTCGCTAGTATGTCAATCCCCGGCGTTTTTCCCCCGGTTTTAATAGAAGATCAATACTATGTGGACGGGGGCTTGAAAAACCAGGTCGCCGCCGATGTGGCGGCGGATTTGGGCGCCGAGATCATCATTGCCGTTTATTT
>JAAZDX010000122.1 GCA_012512605.1 Bacillota bacterium | reverse complement strand
GTATTATGTCAGTACGGAAAAGACGCGGCGTTACAGAATACTAGTGATCAGTGATGAAGGTCTGGTGGCAACGAATTATCTAACTTCGAAACTAACCGATGCCTTTCCGGAAATCGATATTATGGCAGTTGCCAGCAAACATCGGGTAATTTCAAATAACCTAGTTGAGCGGGCCGACTTTATAGTAACTACAGTACCATTGGCATCCTACGAAGAAAAAACGGTCGTTGTCAACCCGATGCTTGATCAGGATAGTATCGAGGCAATTAAGCGCTTTATCTCCAGCAATCCGCCGAAAAATCTAGGCTCCAGAAGTCATAATAAAGACGTTTTAACAAAGGTCCTTTCGCTTGCAGGTAAGATTTGTCCCAAACCAGTATACGATGAACTTTTAGCCAAACTAGCCGAAGAGCTTGGTCCGCTCGACATTAGATATTACGATCAAAGGTGTGGTGTCATGCTTAAACACGTTCTCACTGCGGAAACGATCAGTTTAAAAGCAGTAGCAAATACTTGGGATGAAGCGGTGAGACTCTGTGGTGAACTAATGGTCAAAGCCGATTGCGTTGAACCAAGGTTTGTCGATGCCATGATCGAATTTGTGCTGACCAATGGTCCGTACGTGGTTTTAGCGCCCGGAATCGCCATCCCCCATGCGCGGCCGGAGGATGGGGTGAAAAAGATGTGTATGAGTCTGGTGACGCTTGCTACCCCCGTTGAATTTGGTAATGAAGACAATGATCCGGTTGATTTGGTCATCGGCTTGGCGGCGATCGATAATTCTTCGCATCTGGACGCTCTGGCCGAACTCATTGCGATTCTCGGTGATGAACGGAAACGTGAGATCATTCGAAATGCGGTAAGTCCGCAAGAGATCTTAGCTTTGGTCAGTTAGTGGGGATAGGACGAAAAATATCCAGAAAATGGAGGGGTACCATGAAGCGGTTTAAAATTGTGACGGTGTGCGGTTGCGGTTTGGGTAGTAGTCTAATTGCAAAGATGGCAATCGATGAGATCGTGAACAATGCCGGTTATACGGCCAGTATTGAAACAGCCGATGGTGGTTCGGCCAAAGGACATAAGTGTGACTTCTTTGTTACGACAAAAGAGTTTGCCCCGCGGCTGGAAGGGGTTGGGGTGCCGGTTGTCGTGGTCACCAACTTTGTGAACAAAGCAGAGTTGAAAGAGAAACTCCTTGCTGTAATGGATGAGCTGAGCAATAAGGCGGAATGAGTAAGCCAAAAGGAAAGCGCAAAACGCGAAGGGAAAAAAAGCGCCGTAGATTTGGATGTTAACGGAAACCGTATCGGTTTTCGCAAACATATAGAAAAAGGAAAGGAGTGTAGTTATGAAAATAATTGATTTCTTAATCAACCAGGTCTTTGTAGAAGCTTCGGTGTTTCTGGGTCTGATTGCGCTAATGGGTTTAGTCCTTCAACGTCGCAAGTTTCATGATGTTGTCGAGGGTACCATTAAGACTATTATCGGGATTATCATCCTTAATGCCGGTATTGGTGTTTTTCTGGAGGCCTTAATCCCATTGACAAGCACGTTGAACGAAACCTTTGGCGTCCAGGCGATCATGCCGGACTGCTTTGGCCCATTTGGAGTGGTAATGACCAAAATCGCGCAACAGGTCTCTTTAACCTTTGTTCTTGCTTTTATTGCCCATATTCTTTTAGTACGGATCCTTCCCTGGAAAGGCTTTAAGAACGTCTTTTTAACCGGACACATCATGTTGTTCCAGTCGGCTTGGTTTGTAATGGCGATCCGGTATGGTTTAAAGTTGGAAGGGACAGGCTTGATTTTGACTTCTGCACTTTTCACCGGTCTTTTGTGGACCATTTTACCGGCGATGGCCAGACCGTTTACGCGGGAATTAACCGGCGATGAATATACTTTGGGTCACCTTAACACGTTGGGTGTGATCATTCCCGCCTGGATTGGAAGCAAGATCAAAAAGAGCAAAAAATGTGATGAGCTGGAGCTCCCTGGGTTTTTATCGATTTTCAGTGATTACACGGTGCTCTTAGCCTTCTTGATGCCGATCATCTATATTGTAATGGGGCTGGCGATCGGGCAGCAGACCATTGAAACGCTTTCCGGCGGAAAAAACTGGATTATCTGGTTAATTCTCTCGGGATTCTCTTTTGCCGCCGGTATTGCCATTGTTCTCTTTGGGGTGCGGATGTTCTTAGCTTCAATGCTCCCGGCCTTTAAGGGGATCTCCCAAAAAATTCTTCCTGGTGCCATCCCGGCTTTGGATGATCCGGTCTTTTATCCCTTTGCGCCGGTGGCCGCAATGCTCGGTTTTATCTCCGATTTTGCGGTTTCCGTTCTGATCACCTTCATTCTGATCTTGGTAAAGGCACCGACTATTATCATCCCCGGGCCAATCTTCTTCTTCTTTGACGGAGCAATTGCTGGGGTCTTCGGTGACCGCAAGGGCGGTTGGAAAGGGGCGGTTATTGGCGGTGCCATTATGGGGATTATCGTCCAATTAGGCTCGATTCTCCTGGTCCAATACCAACCGGAGCTTGCCGGAAGCGGATTAATGTTCTCCGGCCCGGATATGGTCCTGTTGGCACCCTTGTTTAGGCTCTTTAAGGTTCTCGGTACCGCCTTGGGTTTGTAAGTTAAATCTTGCGATATAAAGAAGATGATTGGAATATGCGCCGCATAAGCGGCGCATATTTCACGAGGGCAAGGAGGGAAAGCAGAATGTCGAGAATGATACCGACCCTGACCGGTTCGATTACTGCTGATCAATTAGGAGTAGTCTATATTCATGAACACGTGCTGACCAATCCCCCGGAGTCCAGAATGAAGCTGGATCCCGATTATAAACTGGATGATAGTGATAAGATTGTGGAGGAACTACAGATCTTCCATTCTTTGGGCGGCAATACGCTTGTCGATTGTACGGCGCTTGATTATGGACGCGACGCCAGGGCAATGCTGGAAGTGGCGAAGCGGACGCCGGTGAATCTTTTGGCAATCACCGGTTTTAACCGCGGCGATTATGAAGAATGGGTGGCATCAGGAGCGGTCAGCCAATTTGCCGGGATGATGATGAAGGACATTGAGGAAGGGATGGACGGAACAACCGCTAAAGCGGCTTTGATCAAGATTGGGACCTGTTATAACAATATCCTTCCTGCTGAATACAGGATTATTGAAGCGGCGGGAATTGCCCACCAAAAGACAGGCACCCCTGTTATTACCCATACAACGCTCGGAACAATGGGCGTAGAACAGGTGAAAGCCCTGGAGAAGGCAGGTGTAAATCCCAACCGTATTGCCCTTAGCCATCTCGACCAGAATCTGGACTTTTACTATCTGAACCAGATTGCAAAGACCGGTGCCTATATTCAATTTGACGGTCCGTCGAAGGTTAAGTACGCCCCCGACAGCGCCCGGATTGAGATGCTAAAGCGTTTGTGTGATGCCGGACACGAGGATCGGATTCTGATCTCCGGTGATATGGGCCGCCAGTCGTATCTTACCGCATATGGTGGTGGTCCTGGATTCGGTTTTATCCTCGGAAAATTTGTGCCGCGACTATTGGCGGAAGGTTTTCCCCAAGAACTGGTCGATAAGTTCTTTAAGATCAACCCGGCCCGGTTTCTTAGTGCTGCTGATTAAGGGGGTGAATGGAAAGGTGCGACTTTCTAAAGGTGATCTGATTGCGATCGCCCGTGGCGTGAAAAGTAGCCAAATCGTGGCGATCGGGGAGACTCTGCTCAAAGCAGGATTTAAATATATAGAGGTGTCACTCAGTGACGAGCAGGAGGGGATTGCCTGTATACGGGAGCTCAGTCGCAGATTAGGGGGCGACAGCGCCTTGCGGCTTGGGGCGGGAACGGTAACCAGAAAAGACTTGGTCGACCGCGCGCTCGAGGCTGGTGCGGAATATATTATTACACCCGGTTGGGACAGGGAATTGATCAAATACATCATCAGGAAGAAAGTTCCTGTCTTTCCCGGTGTTTTAACCCCTTCTGAGGTGATGCAGGCTTTAAATGAAGGGCTAACCCAAGTAAAACTCTTTCCCGTTGGCAACCTAAAACCGGGTTACATCAAAAACCTCAAGGGGCCCTTTCCGACTGTGGAGTTTATTGGCGTCGGCGGAGTCGACACGGAAACGATCGGCACATACTACCACGCGGGTTGTTTCGCCTTTGCCATTGGCGCTGATCTTATTCCCAGGCAGGCGGATTTATCAGTCTTGCCGCAGATCGAAAAGAAGGCTAAGGAATATTTAGCGGTGATGAAATCGTTATGTAAGCAATGAGGGTTGACACCTAACTTCTCGTTCTTATTTACTCCTTCTCGAAAAGACAAACTGGTCATTCGTGGCACTGAACTGCCGTTATGTAATGACCAGTTTTTGTCCATCTACGGGGCGTGTTGTCTGCTGGTATTGCATTTTTATCCTTCATCTACGCTGGTGGTAGTTTGTCCTGCGTGCCTTAGCAGTCGCCGCGGACGGTAGCCGACGCGGGCAGCTACATAGAAAAAAATAATTTTGCTTATTACAAAAGATAATAGAGGATATTTATGCCTATTTAACGAAAATGTTTTAGTGTTATTGACGGAATTGTTATCAAATATTTAATGGGAGGGGATATCTTGAAACGAAGGAACATAGTATTTC
>JAAZDX010000121.1 GCA_012512605.1 Bacillota bacterium | reverse complement strand
TCCAAACGGTGGTTAAATATTCGGGGGTATATCCCACAAACCAGGCGTTGGTGAAATCATTGGTGGTTCCAGTCTTCCCGGCGGCTGGACGGCCGTCGGGAAGTTTGGCCCGCTGTCCAGTGCCCTGTTCAACCACGTCTTGTAAAAGCATGGTTATGATATAAGCCGTTTGCGGCGAGATGACCTGTCGGGTTTGCTTTGGTTTAAAGGTCTTGAAGGTTCTCCCTTGAAAATCGGTGATCCGTACGACCGGATAAGGCTTACAGTATTGGCCTTGGTTGGCAAAGGACGTATAGGCGGCGGTTAACTCAAGTGGGGTGACGCCTTTGGTTAACCCACCCAGAGCCAGCGGGGCGTAGCCGAGATCATTGACTTTCCCTTCCTTGACGAGACTCTCAATCCCCATCTGTTCCAACTGGGTAGCGACGGTGGGAATACCCAACGTCTGGACCAGTTGGACGGCGATTGTGTTCACCGATTCCCGTAAGGCCTGACGGAGGGTGATCTTACCTTGGTATTCCCGGTTGCTGTTCTCCGGGGTCCAAACCGCACCATTCTCCAATGGGATCGCTAAGGGGTGATCGTAAAGGATCGTGGCGGCGGTAAAATTTTGTTCTAAAGCCGTCGCGTAGACAAAAGGCTTTAACGCCGACCCCGGTTGCCGGTGGGCTTTGACGCTGCGGTTCAAAGGACTGGTTTGATAGTCACGCCCGCCAACCATCGCCAGGATCGCTCCGGTGGCCGGGTCAAGGGTGACCAGGGCGGCTTCCGGCTGTACCGCCGCTGAGTAACGGGGGAGGTGCTTAAGGGTAAGTTCAGCGGCTTGTTGGCAGTCCAGATCCAAAGTTGTGTAGATCTTATAACCACCCCACAACAGTTCCTCTTCGGTGAAGCCTTCCTCCGCGGTCAGGTAGTCACGGAGATAGTCTACAAAATAGGCGCCAACGGAGGACCTTGCCTGCTGCGGTTTTACGCCTAAATCTTTCGCAATGGCTCTTTGGTACTGTTTTTCGGTGATGAGCTCCTGCTCCCACATTAAGCGAAGCACTAAATTCCGGCGGTTTTTGGCCACTTCCGGGTGCTTAAAGGGAGAATAGTTTTCCGGGCTACGGATAATCCCGGCCAGTAAGGCCGCTTCTTCCAGATTAAGCTTGGCGGCGGATTTATTAAAGTAATAACGGGCGGCGGCTTCGACGCCCACATTACCGTGGGCCAGATTTATGCTGTTTAAATAGAGTTCTAAAATTTCATCTTTAGTATAGGTTCTTTCAATCAGCAGCGCATAAAACATATCCTGTAATTTGCGGGTGATGGTGCGATCATAAGTCAACAGGGAGACCTTAGCCAATTGTTGCGTAATGGTACTACCTCCCTGCTTAATACCACCGGGTGCTAAAGTCTGGACCACTGCCCGACCGATGCCAATGGGATCAAGGCCGAAATGGCGGTAAAAACGGGTGTCTTCGGTGGCGATCACTGCTTGTTTGAGGTAGGGAGAGATTTGGTCGGAAGTAACCCATATTTTACGGTGGGAAAAGAGATCGCCAATCAGCCGACCGTGGCGGTCGTAAACCTTTGAAACATAGCGCATATTCTCCAGCTTGGTTCGGAGATCGCGCGGTAGGGAAACCGTGGCGAAGAAGAACCCCACCAGGACAAAGAAACAGAAAAATACATAGTAGAAGCGGGGAATTTTGCGTTATTTACGCTGCCTCATGGTATCATCTCCGCAATTAATTTGGAAAATTAAGGGTCCGTTGTTCTATATTCTGTACGCACAGAAGGGAAATATACAAAAACATCATCACATAATAACTATCACATTCAGACCGGTTTGACTAGTAGTATAACTTGTTAAGGAGGAATAATTCTGGAAAGGGGAAGGGAGGCGCTCGGTCGTGGACTGGGTTCTGGGCGTGGCTTTTTGGCTGGCAAGACAGAACAAGAACCCTGTTTCGGAGAACAGGGTTCGATCGAGAACAGAAGATTCAGCTTCTTCGTTATTGTAGTTCGGCAAAAAGCTAAAAGTAATAGTGTAAACCACCGCCGATGTCGAAGCCGGTGGAAGGAAGGACATCCAGGCCGAGATCGAGGGCGAAGCCGAGACGGGACAGTTCTTTAACGTTAAACGCCTTAAAGACGAAAAATTCGATGCCGAGGCCAGTACCGACGGCCACCTTATCATTGGCAAAACCGAACTCGCCATAGCCAAAGAAATTGTAATTTGTATCTTTGGCCAGCTTGTACACTCCTCTGAGCCCGACATAGCCTCCGGAAATTAAACCCTGGACGGCCAGGTCTCGTGACAGGTCATACTTTAGGCTTAGACATAAGTTGTTACTGTCATAGATCCCCAGACCAAAATCATTGGCGGAAGCACACCCCACCATCAGTAAGAGTAATAGTAGCGACAGGGTAAGAACTAAAAATGATTTTCGCACAAAACTCCACTCCTTTTTTTGTTTTGCAAGCAAGTTTCTTCCCTTGCTGATGTTTTAGTTCTATTATATCCTTATATGGGTAAAATAGGCAATGGTTTAATTTGTGTCCCCTGGTTAACCGGGTCTGATGCCGAAATCGACAAAAAAATCCCAGGAACTCGATAATGTTTTTCCCGGATGAATGATCTGAGGAAGGAAAATCTATAGTTAACTCAGAATATACAATTATGTTTAGTTACTACATTCTTACGTTTGGGTGAGGAGGTTCATCGCGAGGTGATCATTTGATCGAGTTAGAAAAATTCCAAGCTATTATCGAAGAACTAGCTCCGGCGGCGCTGGCGGATAAGTATGATCCTCCCCACTTCTGGCGAAAACCCGGTGATAAACTGCAGAAGATCGGGGTTTGTGTTGATC
>JAAZDX010000120.1 GCA_012512605.1 Bacillota bacterium | reverse complement strand
GGCCACCAGCTGGTCGATGGGCATCCCACCCGCCAAGGCTACCTCTTCCCGGGAAACATCCGGATTAAGCTCGCGGGGAGAGGACAATACCCCGGTGTCCATGACCAGGGTCTTTACGCCTTTAGCTTCGATGCTCTGCTTTAAGTAGGCAGCCTCTTTTTCTTTGGTGTCCAAGGTCGCAATCAGTAGTACCTTTGGTTCCACAGCTTATGGACCTCCTTTGCTTCATTTCATACTAAAACTTAATCTCATCCATTAGCACCTTGGCTTTCATTGCCAGCAGCGGTGAACCCGCCCCCAAATCAAGTCTTCCCCGCATTCCCATCTTTCTCTCAAGATCTTGGTATTTCCAGTCTTGCTGTCTTGCTGTCTGACAAGTCCAGTGAAAAAATATATGGAGGTAAATATCCACTATCGCATGGAGGCAAGACCACTATTATCGCTATTTATGTAAAATCTAACAAGATTGTAAGAAGATCATAATAAAAAGTTTTAATCTTGTCAAGCTGTCTGACTGCTTTACAGATGAATTAGTTTAATGTTTCTCTATTTTAATCGACAATCCTTCTTTTTTTAAATTATTTCCGTAATTATTTTGCCCCAGCTTATGGGCGCTTTTCGTTTAATAATGCGGAGACCGTTACCAAGGAATAACCTTGCCCATGCAAGGTTTGGATGATCCGATCGAGTGCTTGCACCGTTGGAACCGTCGGATGCATCAGAATGATCGCCCCGGGCTTAATTTTATCGACAACACGGCGGATGATCACCTCCGGGGCGGGCCGCTGCCAGTCAATGGTATCGATCGTCCACATAATTGTCCGGTATCCTAAATTCCCGGCAACCGCCACGATCTGATCGTTAAATTCTCCGTAAGGCGGGGCAAAAAGTTTCGCAGGTTCGGCACCAATCACCGCCGCCAACAGTTGGTTGTTCTCAACAATCAATCGTTTCAGTTCATCCCGGCTCATTTGGGCCGGATGGCCATGGTAGAGACCGTGGTTCGCCACCTCATGCCCGGCATCATGGATCGCCTTGACAAACTCGGGAAACTTTTTCACCCAAGCACCGTCAAAAAAGAAAGTGGCTTTCACACCCCGCGCTTGGAGGATCTTAAGCATCGCTGGCAGCTCCGCTTCGCCCCAAGCTACATTAATCGTTAGACTGGCCTTTTTTTGGTCGGTCGGCCCTTGAAAAACCGGTGCGAAATATTCTTTACTCACCGTGGCCGGGATGGCATAGGTGATCAGATTCAGGCGGGTTCCGGGTGCGGCGGCTAAGATCTCGGCGACCGTTGCTTCAACATCAACCCCCCGCCCCGCTTTTTCGGGAACGACCTCACCGGTTTCCACAAAATAACCGGCATTTTGCGGCTCAAGCGCATAGATCTTCGCCATCTCCGTAACGATGGCCCGCACTTCTCCCGGTAATAGCCGGGCCATCGACTGTCCTTCCAACATTACCCCGTCCTTAACCCCGTACCACCGTCGCTGCAATACAGACCACTGGGTAACGGCGACCGCACTGATCACCACCAACAAAGTCCAGCAAAAAAACCAGGTGATCTTCTTCCGTTCGAGGATAACCAGTTTCATGTTAGATCCCCCCTTCCTCCAGTTTGGACTGCTCCGCACGGGGTTTCGGAAACTGCCGTCCGGTATGGTCCGTATAGGTTTCGCCTTTATGGAGCAACGCGGAGATGGGGACAATGGAGAAACCTCGTTCTTTCAGAAGCGGTAGGAGCCTGCCCAAAGCCTGCGGAGTGTTTTTCCCGGCATTATGAAAAAGCACAATCGAACCCGGTTTGACCCGCCCGAGGATCCGGTTGAGCATTGCCTCCGCCGTTAAATCTTTCCAATCCAAGGAGTCCACATCCCAGATGATTGTGGTGTAACCACAGGCCCGTGCGGTTTCGATCTCTTTATTGTTATACTCGCCAAAGGGCGGACGGAATAAGGTGGGAGTTTGACCAGTGAGTTCCTTGATTAGATAATGGGTCCGGTTAAGCTCATGGGCGATCTCCCGTTCACTCAAACTGTTCATGTGGGGGTGGGTATGGGAATGGTTACCCAGTTCATGACCTTCGGCGGCGATCCTTTTCACCATTTCCGGGTATTTCTCCACCCACAAACCACAGAGGAAAAAGGTGGTCCGAACCTTGTTTTCCCGGAGAATCCGTAATAATTCCGGTGTTTGGTCCGCACCCCAAGTAGCATCAAAAGAGAGGGCGATCTTCTTTTCGTCTGTTCCCACCGCATAGATGGGGATGATCCGTTGTCCGAGCAAAACCGCGACTTGCTGTGCCGTATGGCGTAAAACCACCGGGTGGGAAAAAAACCAAAAAATAAAGGCTACCAGCAAACCGATTCCAAGCACTTTCCAGCGGGAAAAATAATAGATACGCATCGGCCGATCCCTCGCTTGACATTCTTCGTGTCTCTACGACTTCGCAAAAACGATCTCTTTATTCGGTAAAAAATATGTGCGAAAGCCACAAGCTAGAACCGGAAAAGAAAGCAGACCCCAAAGGAAAAAGGCTGCCCGCTTCCACGAACAGCCTTCGACACTATTACCGATCACTATTTGCCGCGCTGGGCGGCTTCCCCCCGCACAATCATGGCCACCCTTTCCATCACGCCGGGCGGACCCAGCATTTCACCGATCCCTTGCAGTTCTTTACGTACTTGGGTACTATATTCGGGTATTTCCAAAAAGCGACGGGCTTGCACCACCAGTTCAGCCACGGTCAACCCGTCTTGGATCAATTCGGGGATGATCTTTCGTCCTTTGATTAAATTGGGTAACGCCACCATCACTGGTTGGTTCTGCTCTTTATTCTGTAAAGCGCGGTAGAGCAGCGCCGACACCCGGGAAACCCGGTAAGTTACGATCATCGGCAAACCAAGCAAAGCTCCTTCCAAAGTGGCCGTCCCGGATGCAAGAATCCCCAAATCAGCCGCTGCCATCAAATTATAGGTCTCCGCCGAGGTAGTTGTCTCCACCACCAAGCCGGGATGTTGTTCCAGTAAAGTTTGGACCAATGCTTGGTCGATCGTCGGTGCCACCGGCAGGAAAAACCGCAAGTCATCCCGGGCCGCCGCCAGTTCCGCCGCGGCGGCGAGCATCACCGGGAACAACGTCAGTACTTCCTGCTGCCTGCTCCCGGGCATCAGGAGGATTACCTTCTCTGTCGGTGTAAGGCCATGCCGCTGCCGCCATTCTTCCGGTGCCAGTTGCGGCCGTACCCGGTCGACCAGCGGATGTCCGACATAAGTAACCTTCAAATCATAATAATTGCGTCGGTAAAAATCGGCCTCAAAGGGCAGCACCGAAGCCACATGCGTCACACAACGGGCGAGACGGTCGGCCCGCCTTTTCCCGTAGGCCCAGGCCGCCGGGGGAAAAAGGCAAACAACCGGGATGGAAAGGGCCGCCGCCCGCTCGGCGAGGAGACGGTTGAACCCACCAAAGTCAACCCAGACCACCACGTCCGGTCGGTTTTCCCGTAGGAAGCGGGTAAACTCGGATAATCGACGTTGGAAAACCCAGATTTTTTTCGCTGCTTCCCAAAAGCCGATTGTACTCTCCGCAGTCGGATCAAACAGTATTTCGGCCCCAGCCGCTGCCATTAACGGACCGCCCATCCCCCAGACCTGCGCCTTTGGATCTTGGTTCCGTATTTCCTGGATGAGCGCCGCCGCGTGTAAGTCACCGGAATGCTCCCCGGCGGAGATAAAATACTTCACATTTGGGCCTCCTCTCGCCATTCCATTTGGATCACCCCCGGCGTAACCATAAAGCGTTCAAGCCGTACCGGCCAGGGGATCTCCAGGGGAAATTCCCAGCTGAGCTGGGAGGCGTACTGATTAAACAGTTCCGCCCAGAGGGCGACGCCGGCTACGCTTAGACCCAACGGAGCCAGACGGAGACTACGGTCGGAGGCCCTTTCCAGGGAAGCACCGGCGCTAAAGGGTAAACGCCTTTGTCCAAACAGATCAAGAAACCCTTCCAATTCAACCCGGCCTTCTTTTAACAAGACCGTCGGTTCAAGCTCGGGTAGATCCCGTCGCATCAGCGCCGTTAATTCTTCCTCCGAAAGCTCAAGCTGCATATGGGTCTCCGCCAGTTCCTCGAGGATAAACTCCCCTTGCCAAAGCAAGGCTTTAAGGTCAAAACGCCCTCCTTTGCTGTGTAAAGCGACGTTGGTAAAAACCGGCCCCTGGGCAAACCCCAACCGGACAGCAGAGAAGTCAACCGTCCCCACCTGTCCGTTCAAAAGCTCCCCAAGGCGCAGGGGGGCCATCTTTAATTCAACGCCTTCGGCCACCCGGGCCTGCTCGATCAGAGTCCGGGTGAGCTTTTGCTTCACCAACGTCGTTAAAAAGGAACTTGTACTAAACAACCCCACAGCCAAGAGGAGGAAGCCCACCCCAACACCGCGTTTAACCACCGTCTTCCCCCTTTTTCTTTATCCTTTATTGAACGGAGAACGCAAAAAGGCTTCGATGAACGGATCAATTTCCCCATCCATCACCGCCTGGAGGTTTCCGGTTTCAACCTCGGTCCGGTGGTCCTTCACCATCGTATATGGACAGAAGATATAAGAACGGATCTGGCTACCCCAGGCGATCTCCATCTGCTCGCCCTTAATCTGTTCGAGCTTCGCCTGTTGTTCCTTGCGGTACACCTCGGCCAGCTTCGCCTTTAAGAGCCGCATGGCTGTGTCTTTATTCTGAAACTGGGACCTTTCGTTCTGGCAGGCAACGACAATTCCCGTTGGAAGGTGGGTGATCCGGACCGCCGAATCGGTTTTATTGACGTGTTGCCCGCCGGCACCGCCCGCCCGGTAAGTGTCGATCTTGAGCTCCTCGGGGCGAATTTCGATCGCAAATTCATCATTAAATTCGGGCGTAACGTCCACTGAAGTAAAGGAAGTATGGCGCCGCCCGGAGGCATCAAAGGGCGAGATCCGTACCAGCCGGTGGACACCCTTTTCGCTCCGTAAGTTACCGTAAGCATTCTCCCCCTGAATAAAAAGGGTCGCGCTTTTAATTCCGGCCTCATCCCCCGGAATGAGCTCAATCAGATCCACTTTGTAATTCTGCCGTTCCGCCCAGCGGGTATACATCCTCAGGAGCATACTAGCCCAATCCTGGGATTCGGTCCCACCCGCGCCCGGATGAATGGATAGATAGGCGTTACTATGGTCAAACTCCCCCTTCAGCAGGGTACGGAGTTCGAGACGGTCCACCGCCGTCGCCAACTCTTTAACGCCCCGCGCTACTTCGGCCACAACCTCCGTGTCGGCCTCCATGAGCGCCAGTTCCAACAGCTCACCACTGTCGGCCAGCTGCTTTTCCAGGGTTTCAACCGCCTGAATCTCCTGCCGGTAACGGTTCAGTTCCTGCAAAACCTGCTGGGCTTGTTGTTGATCCGTCCAAAAATCCGGGGCCGTCGTTATTGCTTCTAATTCCTGCACCCGATCGCTTTTTCGGTCAAGGTCAAAGAAACTCCCTCATTTTCGCAACGCGCGACTGTAAGCCGGCGATTTGGTTTTTCACTTCTGCTGGTTCAATCATCGCTTTTGCCCCCTGTCTTCGGTGATTCAGTTACATGTTAAGCGCCGCAACATATTTTATACTTCTTCCCGCTTCCGCACGGACAAGGATCGTTCCGTCCGACTTTTTTGCCCGTCTTTCTCTGCTGGACAACCGGTGCCCCATCTTCGCCCCGGTTGGTGACAATGTTACTGAGCCGTCGCTCGGGACGGGGCGCGTCCTGGGTTAATTCCATCTTGAAGACGTAGCGTACCACATCTTCCTTAATAACGTAGAGTAATTCCTGGAACATCTGGTAGGATTCGATCTTATAGACGACTAAGGGATCTTGCTGGCCATAGGCCCGCAGACCAACGCCTTCACGCAGATCATCCATGTTTTGGAGGTGATCGATCCAAAGGTTATCAATAGTTCGCAGCATAACATAGCGTTCGATCGCCCGCATATTGGGGGCGCCAACCCGCTCTTCCTTCGCTGCATAAAATCGAACCGCGGCGTCTAAGAGGAATTCCTTGAGCCGTTCGGCCTGGCCCTCCGCCGCCTTTTCCAACTCTTCTGCAGTGTGGGTCTTCACGGGCAGAAAGATCTGTTCCGCCTCTTTTAAAATGTTCTCATACTCCCACTCTTCCGGGATGCGGGCATCGGTATGGGCCAAAACCAGTTGGTCAACGACGTCCCGAAGGGCCTCAAGTACTTGCTCTTTAAGGTCTTCGCCCATTAACAACTTCCGGCGCAAACTATAAATAGTCTCCCGCTGTTTATTGAGGACGTCATCATACTCCAGAACTTGCCGCCGGATTTCAAAGTTGCGCGATTCCACCCGACGTTGGGCGTTTTCGATCGCCTTTGCGATCCGCGGATGCTCAATCGGCATGTCTTCTTCCCAACCCAAGCGCTCCATCCACATGACGATCGTCTCGCCGCCAAACAAACGCATCAGATCATCATCCATGGCCACAAAGACCCGGGAAGAACCGGGATCACCCTGCCGGCCCGCCCGGCCCCGCAATTGATTGTCAATCCGCCGGCTTTCGTGCCGTTCCGTCCCGATAATATGAAGCCCTCCGAGGCTTACGACTTGTTCGTGTTCCCGTTCGGTGATGGCTTTGGCTTCCTTCAGCGCCGCCGCAACCTCTTCGGGGGTGGCCGTGTCGGGGTTACCTTTCTTCTTCAAAAGCTCCCGGGCCAAAATTTCCGCGTTCCCACCCAGGATGATATCGGTACCCCGTCCCGCCATATTGGTAGCGATCGTCACCATGCCCAAACGGCCGGCTTGAGCAACGATCTCTGCTTCTTGCTCGTGGTATTTGGCGTTTAAGACCTGATGGTTAATGCCCTTTTTTTTCAGAGCCCTTGATAAAGCCTCCGAACTTTCGATCGAGATGGTCCCGACCAATACCGGGCGGCCAGTCTTATGCACCGTTTCAATCTCGTCAAGTACCGCTTTAAACTTGGCTTCTGCTGTTTTATAAACCACATCGGGATAATCGGTCCGGATCATCGGTAAATTCGTAGGAATCACCACCACATCCAAACCGTAGATCTTGCGAAACTCAATCTCTTCGGTCTCCGCCGTTCCGGTCATCCCGGCCAGT
This sequence comes from Bacillota bacterium, assembly GCA_012512605.1. GTDB lineage: Bacteria > Bacillota > UBA4882 > UBA10575 > UBA10575 > Capillibacterium. The sequence goes on along the minus strand of JAAZDX010000120.1, from coordinate 492 downwards.
TTCTCATACATCCGGAAATAATTCTGAAAGGTGATCGTCGCCAGCGTTTGGCTCTCCCGCTCGATCTTCACATTCTCCTTCGCTTCGATCGCCTGGTGCAGACCTTCGCTATAACGGCGCCCAAACATTAAACGCCCCGTAAACTCATCGACAATGATCACTTGGCCGTCTTTGCCCACATAATCACGGTCGCGCTTCATCAGTTCTTTGGCCTTTAACGCTTGGATCAAATGATGAACAAGGGTGGTCCGCTCCGGGGCATAGAGGTTGTCAATCCCCAACCGTTTCTCTACTTTGGCCACCCCTTCTTCGGTTACCGCCACCGACCGGGCTTTTTCATCGACCGTATAGTCGACTTCCCGCTTCAACTGGTTGGCAATCCGGGTAAAATCAGCGTAATGCCGAGTTGATTCCTCCGCTTGCCCCGAAATAATTAGTGGGGTCCGGGCTTCGTCAATTAAAATGCTGTCCACTTCGTCGACGATGGCAAAG
>JAAZDX010000119.1 GCA_012512605.1 Bacillota bacterium | reverse complement strand
GCTTTAATCAAGCCCAGGTTCCCTTCCTGTATTAGATCGAGAAAAAGCATACCGCGCCCGACATACCTTTTGGCGATACTTACCACCAAACGCAGATTGGCTTCGGCCAACCGCCGTTTAGCGTTTTCATCACCATTTTGCGCCCGACGCGCCAGCTCTAATTCGTCTTCTGGCGACAAAAGGGGCACCCGTCCGATCTCTTTCAAATACATCCGGACCGGATCATCCAGTGAGATCCCTTCCGGGAGGGAAAGATCGACTTCTTGGTCTTCCTCACCGTCACCAGCCTCATTGCCCTTGGGTTCCTCATCTTCAGCCACAAAATCAATGCCTTTATTGGTTAGCAGTTCATAGATCCCATCGATTTCCTCCGGCGCAAGATCAATTTGCTCAAAGGTGTCCATGATGTCCTTATACGTCACAACACCCTTTTTCTTGCCTAAAGAAAGGATCTCTTTGATCGCGGCTGCTTTGAGCGTTTCTTGATCATTGTTGCCTTTAACTTGCTCATTTAAGGACAAATTAGGCTTTTTAACCTCTTTTTCTTTACTCACTTTTTCAATCATCCTTCCCAGAGAAAACCGGAGAAATAATTTAGATAATAAGCAAATTTTATGTTAGGCCGGAGAAGGTTGGAAACTCTTCCCGGAGTTTTTTATGAAGTTCGTTCAATAACGCCAAGTTCGCTTGTAAACTGGACGGAGAAGCGCCTTCCGCCTGTTCATCCAGGCTCACCGCCACCTCTTGCTGTAACCGGCGGATCTCATCGGTCAGTTGGCGCTGGCGCAGACGCTTTAAACAGCCTTCCAGGTCAACTGGTAAGGGATTCATCTTGTTTTCGGCCAGCAGTTCCACATATAAAGCGCGCGTTTCCGGAGGGAAAGCGCTTGCCGGTGGCGGCCACTGGCCGGATAGATCCCATTCCATCAGTTGTTGCCGTAAGCTTTCATAAAGCGGTACGGAAAACTTGAACTCTATTAACGTTCTTTTTATTCGCGCAAAAAAATCTTTCTCCTGCAAACAGCCACGTAAAAGTAGTCTTTCCAGCTGTAAAAGTTCTTTTTCCCCCGCCAAAGCCACTGCTTGCCGCTGGTGAGCAGGGGTAATATCAATAGTATGCCGCTGACTGTTTTTTATATCCAAACGTTGTTTATTTTTCCTTAAATTGTACCAGTATATGCGCCATTGGTCATAAATGCTCGTTTCAGAGATTCCCACCGCCGCCGCGGTTTGCTTGAGATAGGCTTCCCGAATGATTTCATTTTTAACCTGAGCGAGGATGGGGAAGACCCTTTTGGCCGCCCGGGCCTTACCAGCCGGGGTCGTAACATCTTCATTCTCTAGAATATATGCCAATTTAAAGGTAAAAAGGTCAACACTTTCGGCCACGTAACGCCGAAAACCCGCCGCGCCTTCTTTCTTCAATAAGGAATCGGGATCTTCGCCGGCCGGTAGACGGACTACCTTGACCTCCGCCCCCGCCGCCGCCAGTAGATCCAACCCCCGGATCGTCGCCGCCTCCCCAGCCGCATCCGCATCATAAGCAATAAAGACTTTGTCGCTATAACGCTTCAGGAGCCGGACTTGTTCCGGTGTCAAAGCCGTCCCGGAAGAGGCAACCACCTCATCGACCCCTTGTTGGTGGGCTTGGATCACATCCATATAACCCTCAACCACAATCACCCGGCCTTGCCGGCGAATCCCTTCCCGGGCCGCCGAAAGTCCATAGAGGGAGCGGTTTTTCCGATAGATCAGCGTCTCCGGGGAGTTTAGATACTTTGGTTGCCCATCCCCTAAGAGCCGTCCGCCGAAACCAATAATCTGCCCGCGGGGGTCGGTGATCGGAAAAAGCAACCGGTCGCGAAAGCGGTCATAGAAACCTTCTGCTCCGCCGCAGACTAGCCCAGCCTTTTCCGCCTCATCAAGGGCAACACCTTTCTTCCGGAGGAGGCCAACTAGCGCACGCCACTGGGGCGGCGCATATCCAAGGCCAAACTTCTCGGCCGCCGCCCGGGTAATCCCGCGGGCTTCCAGGTAAGCCACAGCTTTTTCCCCCGTCTTCGTCTCCCAGAGAATCTTCTGGTAGAATTCGGCGGCAAAGGCGTTCAGCCGGTAAAGCCGTTCCCGTTCTTCCTTCTGTTTTTGCCCCGTCGGCGATAATTGGAGCTCGGGTAGCTTGATATTGGCCCGCTCGGCTAAAAGACGGAGGGCGGGGCCGAAAGTCAGGTTTTCAATCCGCATGATAAATGAGAGTACATCGCCCCCAGCACCACAGCCAAAACAGTAAAAAAGCTGTTTTTCCCGGCTCACGGTGAAAGAAGGAGTCTTTTCGCTATGAAAAGGACACAGGCCGAGGAAGGACCGTCCACGTTGTTTCAGGTTAACATACTCGGAGATCACCGCAACAATATCATTATTCTCTTTTACGTCGCTAATAATCTTTTCGTTTGTTAACCGATCCATTTTCTTCACCTATTGGCTTATTCGTCCCCCCATGCAAATCTCCTCTTTAAAAACAGCAAGTTCGTTTCAGTCAACCGTAATCACCTTGGTGACCACCTGACCGGAGGAGCCGAGTTCACCAAGATCCTGTCCCTTGTAGCGTACCTTGAGTCCGCCCGCATTGCCGATCCGTAAAGTCACATCGGCGTTTAAATGCCATTCCCGTCTTTCGCCGGGATAAAGGGTGCCTTCAAAGATTAAGGTACGGGACGGTAACTGGTAAAGACCAAGCCAAACCACCTCACTGGCTTCAACAACCAAGTGTCCTTTATCGGCGGGCAAAACCGGCATCGAATCGACCGTCTCCGACTCACCTGGATTCCGTTGTTTACCCGCCGTTTGTCCCGTCTGGCCGCTGTTTTCGACGGTGCTGGCAACCGACTCCGCGGCGGCAGGGGCCGAAGCTTCGGCCTCGTCCGTAACCACCACCGACCGGTTGTCTGCCGTGGGAACAGCAGGTTTTTGCGCAAAATTTTTCCCGAACATAATCCCGACCACCAAGACCACGCCAACACCGGCCATGGCCAGTAGATTAGCTTTCTTTTTTTCCGGATCCGTCCCCACCGGGCTTTCCCGCGTTACGGGTTGCCCGAAGGAAGCAGCGCCTTCTGCTTGGGCGTCCACACCCGAGTCGACCTCTTCCGGCGTTGCCTGTTTTTTCAACGCGTAATACTGCGCCAAAACCTGTTCGGCGTCCAAACCCACATTTTTGGCGTAGTTAATGATAAAACCTCGCACATAAACTTCTCCGGGAAGCTTATGGAAATCGCCCGCTTCCATCGCTTCCAACTGTTGATACCGAATCTTGGTCACCATCTGTAGATCAGCCAAAGACAAACCTTTTTCTTCGCGCGCTGCTTTTAACACTGCTCCGATCTTTTTCACTTATTGTCCCTCCTAAGCAAAGCGCCTCTTAAATACGGTTTTCTTATTGCAAAGAATTCGTGGAAACAAGTCTTAACCCTCTTGCAAAATAAAGTAAATCGCTCAGGCGTCGGTCTTTCTCAGCTCTTCCAGCTGGCGGCGGCTGATCAGCACAGTCCGGGGTTTACTCCCTTCGTGCGGGCCAACAAAACCCTTCTCTTCCATGATATCGATCAGACGGGCCGCCCGCGTATAACCAATCCGAAAGCGGCGTTGTAGCGAAGAAGCAGAAGCTTGCTCCTGATCGATCACCAGTTGCACCGCATCCCAAAACAGTTCATCTTCTTCCGCTGAAAGATCGCGCCGGGCCTCCGTCGTGGGCGGATTGGCCAAGGCTTCCACGTACTCGGGGGTACCCTGCCGCCGCCAATGGTCAGTGACCATTTTAATCTCTTCATCCAAGACTAAAGCACCTTGTAGCCGGATCGGTTTTAACGCGCCAACCGGAGCAAAGAGCATGTCTCCTCGGCCAAGCAGCTGTTCGGCCCCAGCACTGTCCAGGATCGTCCGCGAATCCACCTGCGAAGAAACGGCAAAGGCAATCCGCGATGGGATGTTCGCCTTAATTAAACCAGTAATCACATCAACCGACGGCCTTTGGGTGGCCACCACCAAATGAATCCCAGTCGCCCGCGCCATCTGGGCTAAGCGGCAAATCGCATCCTCCACGTCAACCGGGGCCACCATCATGAGGTCGGCTAATTCATCAATGACGACGACTGTGTAGGGCATGGGGAGCTCATCCGCCTTCACCGCCCGGTTATAGCGGGCAATATCCCGTACCCCCTTTTCGGCAAAAGCCTTGTACCGCGCCTCCATCTCAGCAACAATCGCTTTGAGCACTGCGGCCGCCTTTTTCGCCTCGGTCACCACAGGCGCAGCCAGATGGGGGATTCCATCATAAACCGATAGTTCCACCCGTTTCGGGTCGATCAGAACCAACTTCACCTCCACCGGCGAAGCCCGGTACAAAAGGGAAAGCAAGATACTGTTTAAACAGACACTTTTCCCGGAACCGGTCGCCCCGGCGATCAAAAGGTGGGGCATGCGATCTAAATTGGTTACACTCGGTTCGCCCGTGATGTCGACCCCCATCGCGATCCCCAGTTTCCCGGCACTCCAAAAAGCGCGGGACGCAACGACTTCACGGAGGGTAACCATCCGGGCTTCCTGGTTGGGCACTTCGATCCCGACCGCCGATTTTCCGGGAATCGGCGCTTCGATCCTTAAACCCCGCGCCGCCAGCGCCAAAGCCAAGTCGTTGGCCAGGTTCACAATCCGGCTCACTTTAACGCCCGGTGCCGGCTGAATCTCGTAACGGGTAATGACCGGGCCTTGATGCACCGCGGTGACCTGGGCCTGCACACCAAAGGAAGCCAGTGTCGCCTCCAGTTGGTCCGATTGGTCCAATAGCTTAGGATTACGCCGCGACCGGGGCGGCATTTGCAAAAGATCAAGGGCCGGTAATTGGTAGGGGCCCAATTGACGACCGCTTTTTACCGCCATCAATGCCGGGGCTTCCCGGGGCGGCTGCTCCCTACGGCGTGATTCCTTCCGGCGCTCCTCCGTTTTCGCCCGAGTCGCCCGCGGCGGAGCGGCTACTTTTTCTTCCGTGGCCGCCGAAACCTGGTCATAATGGTGCCCTTCCGGTGTTTTCTGGCACCGAAAGAACCGGAATATTTTTTGGCGAATGCGGCTTTTCAGGTCGGCCAAAAACTGAAGCAAAGGGCGGTCAAGCATGAGAATGACCACGATTAACAGTAACAAGCTTAAAACCACTATCGTGCCCAGAACGGAGAAGATCCGGTTCAATCCGTACAAAATAACGCTGGCCACCGCCCCACCGCCTTCTTGGTATGCGAAGGGCAGCGGCTCCGTCGGCACACCGACCGAAAGGAGATGAATCAGGAGAATCCCCCAGAAACAACCGATAATCACTCCCACATAACGGTAGGTTAAGGAGAATTCTCGGTGGTTTTTCAATAATTGCCAGCCTAAGGCGGCAAAAAGTACTGGTAAAAGAAAAGAACCCTTCTTTCCGGTAACCGTATATAATACCTGACGGACCGCTTCGCCAAAGCTCCCCGTCTCTTTCATTTGTAAGGACAGAAAAAGCAGGACAGCTAAGCCTAAATAGACCACACCTAGGATCTCCGTTTTTAACTCCTTCTGCCGGTCGCTGCGTTCCGAGGGGTTTTCGGTCCGGACCCGGGACGGTTGCGCCTTTAGTTTTTTTGCCATCCTCAGATCAGCTCCTCCTTCCCGACTAACGTGACTTCGGCCATATTGGCGGCATGGTCCGCCACCCGTTCTAGGCTGGCCAGCAGATCCAGATAGATGATGCCCGAACCAGGCCAGCACCGTCCTTGGTTGAGCCGGTTGATGTGGTTCTGGCGCATCTCTTCCTGCAACTTATCGCTGACCATCTCCCGCTCCAACACCTGCCTGGCCAGGAGAGGGTCGTCTTCTTCCAAGGCAATCAGGGCTTTCTTGCATATATCCAATACTTTATCGTAAAGCAGGCCGATCTCGTCCATTGCCACCTGCGAAAAAGGCAATTTCTCATCCACCTTCGCCTTGGCATACTCGCCAATATGTTCCGCATGATCGGCGATCCGCTCCACATCATTGATCACTTGAATTAAACCGGCCAAATACCGGGACTGGGGAGCCGTTAGGATGCTCTTCGATAGTAAAGTAGAAAGGTAGAGGGTGATCTGCCGCCGCCTTTCATCGACAATATCCTCTTTTTTGGCGATATCCCGAATAGCGGAAGACTGGCCTTTGAAAAAGGCAATCCGGGCAAAGTAAAGCATATCGATGGCAATCTGCGCGGTCCGCATGATCTCTTTGGCCGCCCCCCGCAAAGCCAAACCCGGCGTTGGATAAAACTTTTCGTTCAGGTATTTCCGCTCTGTGCTCCCGTCCTCTTGATGCCGCCAAGACCCGGTCACCCGCTCGGTTAAGATTCGGGAGATGGGACTGGTCAGGGGTAACCAAATTAAAACCATTACTAGATTGTATAAGGTGTGCGCCATCGCAAGCCCCTTCGTCATCAACCCGGCACCGGTCGGTACCGAACCGGCCGACAAGGAAGAAAAGACCAGATCCTTCGCGGTAGCAACGAGACCCCAAAGCCGAAGGGTGGCCCAGCTTGCCGCCGACGACAAAGGCTCACGGAAAAGAAGGAGCCCCATCGTTGTTGTCCCTATAATCAACCAATGGGCCCAGGCGGCTCTTTTCGTTAGGATATTACCTTTAAGCGCTGCAACCGTGGGAATTACCCCGATCCCCAAACTCGTGCCCAGTAAAATAGGTAAAACCTCAGGTAAAGATAGGAAAAGGCTCTCTTGTCCCGTCAACGCCACCTGACGGAGGAAAGCTTGCAAAAGGCCGATGGTGGCGATGTTGTTTTGCACCAGGGCCGTGGAGAAAAAACCGAGCAAATAACCGTGGAATGGAGAGCGTGGGATCTGAGTTAAAGTTGCTTGTAACAGCAACTTTTCAATCACCGGTTTCATTGCCGCCGTCAAAGTATTCAAACCGATAAAAACCAAGCCAAAACCAAGCGCGGTAAAACCAAGATACTGGATATGGTGTTTCTTCCCAAAAGCATACAGTAAAAAGCCGAGGCCAACAGCAAGATAAGCATAGCTTCCGATCTGAAACGACGTTAAATGGACCAGTAGGGTCGCCCCCAGGTTAATACCGAGCATTACACAGATACCTTGTTTAAGGTGGATCAACCGGGATCCTAAAAGCCCAATTAGTAAAACCGTCGCCGCCCCCGTCTCCTGAAGGGTCAGCGTCATTAAAAAGCCGGTCCCCATCGCGACCAGCGGATTGTTGGTCTTTTCCATGAACCGGTATATTTTTTCGCCCGCAATATTTTGAAAACCGATTCCCATTAAAGAAAAGCCCAGTAAAAAGAGACCAAGACCGCCAGCCAAGCCGAAAATTATCTGTTGCATCACGCTTGCCATTTTGCCTCCTATGAAAGTCGGATCTTTTTAACATTTACTTCGTTTCCACTCGTGCATTCTCCTCCCCTTGACAAGACCTGATCTTAAAGAAAAAACCTCTCTTTAAGAGGTTTTAAGCGGTTTTTAACTAAACAATTACATTGCCCGGCGTCCAACGGGGATCCAGATAATCGGCGGGGTCGGTACTGAGCAAGCGGGCAATCACCTGTTCGCCCCGGCTGTTGACGGTAACAAGCACTGTTTTCCCCTCCACCTCGATCTCACGCCATTGTTCCGGTTTTTTTGTCCCCTCCTCCTCCTCAAGAACCACCGCTAAGGGGTAGATCGAATAGAAAAGCATTTCTTCACCTCATTTGTGCCCCGGCTTCCTTTTGCTGGACCAACTCCCGGAGTTTGCGCAAGCATTGAGCGATCCCGCCGATCTCATTGATCAACCCGGCACTGACCGCGTCTTTCCCCACCAATACCGAACCGACATCCCGGACCAGATCGCCGGTGCGGAACATTAACTCCCGGAACTTTTCTTCCGTAATCGCCGAATGACTGGTAACGAATTTGATGACCCGGTCCTGCATTTTTTCCAGATATTCATAGGTTTGGGGTACACCAATCACCATTCCGGTCAGCCGGATCGGATGGATCGTCATGGTGGCTGTTTCGGCAATAAAGGAATAATCGGTCGCTACCGCGATCGGGACCCCGATGGAATGTCCCCCACCTAAAACTAAAGAAACCGTCGGTTTGGAGAGGCTCTCCTGCATTTCGGCGATGGCCAGTCCCGCTTCCACATCGCCGCCGACGGTGTTCAGAATCACCAGTAACCCTTTGATCCGTTCGTTCTGTTCGATCGCCACCAACTGCGGAATGATGTGTTCATACTTGGTCGTCTTGTTTTTCGGCGGCAGAACCATATGCCCTTCAATCTGGCCGATAATCACCATGGTATGGAGATCGGTACCCGCCGCTGGTGGGGGTGTGGTTTGCCCTAATTGTTTCAGACTCTGCAACGCCAGCCGCTGTCGGCGGGGTGCCTGCGGCTTCCGTTCTTCCCCTTCCTGGTCGGTTTCTTCCGACGGCGGGTTGGCTTCGTTACTTGGGTACAAAGGGCGTAAAGCCCCAAAATCCCGGTCCCATCTTGCTCGGATCTTGTACTTCAAAATATCCCCCCTGTAATTCGCCTCCCGTTTGTCTCCCCCTATTATTTACTTTCAGCAGGAAATTAATACTGCTTTTTACCACGCCACGCTTCGAGGTCCGCAAGGGACATCCGCGGTCCCCTCACGTAAAAGGGACATTAACCGGGCCTCTCGCATAAGATGAAAAACAAAATACTTTTGCAACTCGTTGCTCGTCGCTGGTCGCTCGCTTTTTACACGATCTTTGCGAACAATATGAACTAAATCGCAAATATATCAGCTAAGCTAAAACCTTACGATCCTAGACTAACCTAAACTCAAGTCCGGCGCTTTGCCCCAGCACGCCGGGAGCACCTTGCCGGTGGCTTACAGCTAGGCTTCATTGCGTTGACTCGCGGCGTCAGCAGTAAGCAGAGCAAGACTCTTTCCTATAATCCTCCTTTGTCCAGCATGAGCGACTCCTCAAAAACTACGAAAGCAGGGTCAGTCTTGAAAGCACTTCTTCTTTGTGGCGGAGAGGGAACACGGCTCCGCCCCTTTACCCATACGCAACCGAAAGTTCTCCTCCCCCTCGCACACCAACCGATTTTATTTCACATCCTCGATTCCCTGGCGACCACAACCATCCGTGAGGTTGTGATCATCATTGGCCCCAACGGAAAACCCATCGTCGAGCTTTTGCGCAAAACCAACCCGTGGGGGTTTGTCTTCACCTTCGTTGACCAGCCCACGCCTCTTGGTCTGGCCCATACCGTCCTCCTGGCCCGGGAAGCACTGGGTAACACCCCATTCCTGATGTACTTGGGCGATAATATCTTGGACGAACCGCTTCGCCCCTTGGTCAACCGGTTTGTACGTGAAAAACCCGACGCGCTCCTCCTCTTAAGGCGGGTCAAAAACCCCCGCCACTTTGGGGTTGCCCAGATCGACGGCAAAAACGTCGTCCATGTCGAAGAAAAGCCGGTAAAGCCCCAGAGCAACCTGGCGCTGGTCGGGGTGTACCTTTTTTCCCCCGCAATCCACCAGGCTGTCAGGGTAATTAGCCCTTCAGCCCGGGGTGAATTGGAGATCACCGATGCAATCCAGCAACTGATCACCGAAGGCAAAGACGTTAACTACCATCTTTTCTCCGGATGGTGGAAGGATACGGGCACGGTAACCGACCTCCTTGCCACCAACCAGTATTTACTGAAGAAATTAACCTCCGCCGTCGACGGCGAAGTGAAAAAATCGACGGTCAAAGGGGTATTAAAAGTGGCGCAAGGGTCGACCCTGAAGAACTGTCGGGTGAAAGGCCCGGTCACGATCGGGGCCGGCTGTCGGATCAGCGGCTCAACGCTCGGCCCCTACTTGGCCGTTGGTGATGGCACCGAAATTGTCGACTGTAACTTAAGTCACACGCTGGTATTTGCTGACGCCCACTTAAAAGGGGTGACCCTCACTGGCAGTATTATCGGGGAAAGGGTCCGTATTAACGGTCAGCAAAAAATGGCCGCCGCCCATTCGCTGCTGGTCGGGGCCGATGCCATCCTGGAACTTTAGCCAGCAGGAGATTTGACTTGGAGTTGACCTTGTCACCGCTCTGACAAAATATGTGGTCAGAAAGAGTAAGGAGGAAGGGATGAAAGAGACGGTTGATCTGATCGTCGTCAATTTCAACACGAAAAAACTTTTAGCCGGTTGTTTAGCCAGCCTTCGCCAGTTCAGTGGCGGGCCTGACTCCTACCACCTTTGGGTGGTGGATAACGGCAGCACCGACGGGAGCGTCGCCTTCATCCGCAGTTTACCCTGGGTTACGGGGCTTTTCAACCGCGAAAACCGGGGGTACGCCGCGGCTTGTAACCAGGGGATCAAAGCCGGAAACGCTCCGTACATCTTTATCCTCAACAGTGACACTTTGGTGACGGAGGGTTGGCTCCCCCCGCTGATTACGGCCTTACAAGATCCGGAGGTGGCCGTGGTCGGACCCCGTTTGGTCAGTCCCGATGGTTACCTGGTCGGGGCCGGCGTGGTTGGTAAGGAAACCGCACCCCAGATCCGTGGGTGGGGTGTTCCCGATGATCCCGCCCTTTTTGCCGAACCCACGACCTGCCTCAGCGTATGCGGTGCCTGTCTAGGCCTGAAAAGAGCGCTCCTGCCGGAGCTGGGTTACTTTGACGAAAACTACTTCCACTACTTCGAGGAGACCGACTATAGTTACAACGCCCGCCGCCATGGGTATAAAGTCCTTTATATCCCCACCAGCCGCGTCATCCATCTCGTCAACGGCAGTTGTCGCAACCGGCGGCGCTTACAAACCTATTTCCAGCAAAGCAAAGCTTATTTTGACCGCAAATGGCAAACCGGGGAGGGGAAGCATGAATTACCTTAAAAGACCGACGCTGCTGGCGATGATGGCCGTCCGGAACGAAGCCAACCGTTTTTTACAGCCGGTTTTAGACCGGCTCAGCACCCTGGCCGATGGTATTGTCATCCTGGATGACGCCTCCACCGACCATACTCCCGAACTCTGCCGGGCCCACCCACGGGTGATCCGGTTCGAACGCTTGTCCACACCCCTTTTTCCCCATAACGAAGCCCAACTCCGCGAAAAACTGTGGCAGCTAACCGTCGAACTCAACCCGGACTGGATCTTGGCCGTCGACGCCGATGAGATCTTTGAAACCCGGAACGGGCGGGAAATATCCGCCTTCTTACAGCAGACCCAGTATGAACTGATCACCTTCCCCGTCTACCATTTTTGGGGGGATTTCCGCCATTACCGAGTGGACCGCTGGTGGCATCCAGCCTGCGGACGCACCGCCTGTCTGCACCGCTACCAAAAAAACCGGACTTACCATTGGGCCCCCCGCACTCTGCACTGCGGGCGTTTCCCCCAAGAAGCCTACCGTATGCCCAGGTTTGATAGCGCCATCCCCCTCCTCCACCTCGGGTATGCCCACCAGTGGGAGCACCAGGAGAAATACCGGCGCTATCTTCACCTCGACCCGCAGGGGGAATTCTGTCCGCTGGTCCACTACCGGTCAATTCTAAATTCCCGTCCACAGCTGCGGCGTTGGCGGGGAGAAGATGTGGAGGCCTTGTTATGGAGTTAAGCATCATTATTGTCAACTATAATGCCCGTCCTTTTTTGGCGCAGTGCCTGGCGGCACTGGCTACCACGACGACGACCCCCCACGAGATAATCATTATCGACAATTGTTCCACCGATGATTCCGTCGTCTGGCTCCACGCTCTAAACAACCCCCGCATCCGCATCATCTTCAATCCCGAAAACTTAGGTTACGCTGTCGCCTGTAACCAAGGCCTTGAGCTTGCCACCGGCCGCTATCTGGTAACGATGAATCCGGATGTCATCACCCCTCCAAACTGGGCAAACCGGCTCATCTGGCACCTAAATCAACACCCTTTGACTTTGATGGTTGGCCCCAAAAGCCTGGGGATTGGCGGCAAGCAATGGGCCGGCCCCCGGGCTTTCTCCCGCTCTTTACCGGCTGCCGACCGGAAATTCGCCGCCCTTTACGCCCGCCAGTCGCAGCGGGCCAAATTCCTCATTGGCTGTCTGGTCCTTTTTGACCGTCGCTTGCCGACTGAAATCGGTCTTTTCGATGAAAAGCTGGCGTTGGGCGCCGACGACTTTGACCTGGCCCTCCGGATTCGTGAAAAAGGCTACCAGTTACGGATCGCCTGTGATGTCCTGATTGAACACGCGGTCCATGCTTCTTTCAACCGCAGTGATCCAGTGGTAAACGAAAAAATGGCCACAGCCAGTTGGGCGTATTTCCGTCGGAAATGGGCGACCTATTTACAAGAGTACGGATGGGACCGCTTGTTTGCGGACGAGGCGCCGGTTTTCCCCGGGGAACAAGCCTTTATTTAACTCCCCGCGGGGGCTCAAAGGTCCAGATCCCATCTTGCTGCAGATAACCATCGTGAAAGGAAAAGGCCACCGGCCGCCGCAGACTGACCCGCGCCCAATAGGAAGAGGGTAATTTGGCTACCTCAGCAAAGATCTGCTGCAAACGGTGGTAATACGTGTGTTCGCGATAGGCCCTTTGGTGCGCCGCGTCGCCGATCTGGCGGCGCAGTTTTCTTTTACACAGGTAGTATTTTATTTTTTCCGCCAAATCATCGGGAGTGGAAAAATTCACGATCTCTTTGTCGGGGGTGAAATATTTAAAAAGATCGGGTCGCGTTGAGTCGACAATCTGGAAAGCGCCACAGCCCGCTAAAGCAAAAGCCCGGTCATTCGGGCTGGTTGCGCCCACACCCCGGCTATTTCCGGACGGCGGATCAACCGGATCCCGGTGGATGTTTAGATTGATCTTAGCCCCGTTAAAGTACTTTTGCACCTCATGAAAATCATGGATCACCGGTCGGACGAACTTCCGCAGATCGGGATGTAATTCTCCCCAGCGGTTCCAGACCCCGATTAATTTAACGTTCAATTTTTTCAGGAAGGGCGCAATCGCATTCAAAACCTTCAGTCGGTTAGGAAAGCCCATCCCGACAAAACAGAGATCGCTTTGGTATTCCTCTTCCGTCTTCAGGCGGCGGTGAACCTCGGGATTACAACACCAGGGTAGATAAAAGACACGGGGATGGTTATACTCGGCAACAGCCTGCCGTTCATTGGTAAAAACGAGGTCATAGGCTTCAACCATCGGGCCACGGTGCAAATCGATCTCATAGGGATCTTCCACTAACCACAGAACAGTTTTCACCCCTAAAGACCGGGCATAATGAACCTGTTCGAGGGGGGTGCGGTTTCCATGCACCACCAATAACACTTCCGGCCGGAACTCTCTGATGAGGTGGGAAGAAAGGTTCCGTGGGTTAACCTGCCGCACTTTATGCTTCATCTTCTTTAAGGTCAAAAAAATATCATAGGCATAGCGGTAGTGAAAGCCCATTGCTCCCGAATCAACAAACAGGACCCTCATCTTCTTTCCTCCTTTGGTCATTAACCGGTTTCTAATTCGGAATATTATATGAGATCAACCTTTTTGGAGGAACAACTTGTTTAGCTAAAAGGCCCTTCTACCAGGATTGACGCTATGCGAAGCTTCCCACGCCGCCTGCTGGCCATCCGGCAAAAACAAGCTCCTCTCTTCCTTTCAATACCTTCAGCTATTGAGGGGGTGACTATTTGAAAATGCCTTGACCACATCACGCCAGACGCTGCTAGACCGTACACTAAAGAAAAGAGGTACCAGAAAGGATGAGCAGGTTGCGATTTTCGATTATCATCAATTGTTACAACACCTTACCTTTGATTAAGAAATGTGTCGAAGCAGCGCTGGTCAGTACGGACCACAACAGTGAGTTAATCTTGATCAATAACCATCCCCCCTATGAAGATGCCTTGGCCTTTCTCCGGGAGTTCAAACACCCTCGGGTCCGTATTTTGGATCCGGGAAGAAACATCGGCTGTATGCCCGGGTTCCAATACGGTGCCGAACAGGCCCAAGGTCAATATCTGGTCAAGCTTGACGATGATGTGCTGGTCCCCCGGAAAAATTGGACCGCCGCCATGCACCAAGCCCTAAAGGACTTCCCAACCCTGGCCTATGTGGCGCTCCTTCCCGTCGCGATCAAAGAAAACCCTCGTCAGCAGGTGAAAAAAAACGGTTACACTCTGGAATTCCGGCGCAGCACCGTACTTTTCTGGTGCATGATGATTGATAAACAGTTATGGCGAAAACACTTTTACTTAACCGACCTTCCCCTCTATGGCGTGGGAGAACGGGATTACGAGCGGAAAGCAAATCAACTTGGTCTAAAGAAAGCCTATTTAACTTCCCATGTTTGCACCAGTCTAGGGCGGACCGAGGAATCGGATCCGCTTTATGGGGCCTGGAAACTCTTCTATGTGAAAAGGAAGGAAACCCGGAGCGACTTTGAGACCTGGAAAAAAAGTTTCGTCCTCGGCCCGGCGGAAGCAGAAATCATGCGGCGGTTCGGTTACCCTGAGCACCAGATCGCCGAGGTTCAAACCTTGCTCACCGCCGCGCAGCAAGTGGAGCAAAGCCGGTCCACCACCGAAGGAGGACCGAACTATGTCTCTTAAGGACTTTCCCGACAACAAACTCCTCACCGAGCTAGAAGTCTTACGCCAGATTCACCGCGCCCTCCGCCAAAAGAAACCTTTTTCCCTGGTCCGCATCGGCGATGGTGAAAACATCGTTCTCGCCCAGGGTAAATTCCTCAGCAACAAAAAACTGGAACAGACCTATTGGGTGCGGGATAGCCGGTCCGGAAGAAAAGGCGTTGCCCTGCCCAACCTTACCCTCCGCGACCAGATGCTAAAAGGGATCAAAGCCGCCGACATTGTCGGCATCTGTCGTACCCAGAACGATGAAGTCTCCGCACCGACCAGATTTAAACGGTCCCTCACCAACAAGATCTTCGACTATTACGATCTGCAGCCCCGTCAGCTCTGCTATGTCTTCTGTAACCGTAAGATGGTCTCTTACCGCTATTTCTGGAAGATTATCCACCAATACCGCACCCTCCTCATCTCGAAATGGGCCGACGACTACGCGAAACAAATTACCAGCAAATACAGAGATTTACCCCCGAAGATCGTAGGCACCGTCAATTTTCAACACTATGACGAAATCCCCACCATCCTGAAGAAAGTAGGTAAATACCAATTTGATCTAGCCTTAATCTCCGCCGGGGTCAACGCGGTGATTCTCGCCCCGGCCATCGCCAAGCGCTACAACAAAGTTGCGGTTGACTTTGGGAAAACCATGATGTATACAGTCCGGCCCAACACCCGAATTCAGCCATGGAACCCCCAGCCCAAAACGGCCAAGGAGAACTCAGAACAATCCTAACTGGATCTGGTGTTAGCCTAACTAGCTTGTACCCGGAAACCCTGCCCCTTTCCATCGACGCGGTCCCGGGCCAACTTGAAAGGGGATGATCTGCGTGGATAACCATATTGACCTTATAATGGTCACTTACGAGAGCCAGCTTTCCCTGCCCACGTTTTTTCAGTCTTTACGAAAATATACCAAACTACCCTTCCGCTTATTGGTGATCGATAACAACAGTACAGACCAGAGCAAGGTCTTTTTACAAGCAAAGTTGCAAGATAAGTATTTCCGCGACAAAATGCAGCTCGTCTTCAAAAAAAAGAATCTGGGCGTGCGAAAGCCTGGAACCAAGCGGTAAGGATGACTTCCGGCCAGTATATCGTCTTTTTAAACCCGGATCTCAAGTTTACCAAGGATTGGCTCCTCAAGTTGACGCAAAGTGCGGCCCGGCACAAGAAAGCCATGGTCATTGGGGCGAAAATTCTTAATCCCGACGGAACCATTTACCATGCGGGTGCCGGTGGTAAAATCCGGGGTAAAGGAGAAAAGAACCGTCCAGGCCTCTTTGGCCAGGAAAAAAAGGTCCGCTGGGTTCAAGGCAGCTGTTTTCTGGTCAAACGCGAAATTTTCACCGAAATCGGGGGGTTTGACGAACAGTTCTTTATGTACGGTGAAGAAGTGGACTTTTGTTGGCGG
>JAAZDX010000118.1 GCA_012512605.1 Bacillota bacterium | reverse complement strand
GATTGCCCGTGGCGGAGAGGATGAGATCATTGTCTAGGTCGAAAATAATTAAGGAGCCAACGATAAAAAGGGAAGTCTGTTTTATCGACGTTCCCGACATAGTGATGGCCTGCCGTGAATTGTTGGCCGCACAGGAGGAAACTGCGGCGGTGGCGGAGGTGCTGGCAGACCAGGCCCACGAAGCCGGTGAAGCAGAAGATGATCTTTCCCTGCCGCCGGAAGTAGCGGCGGAGCGCCGACTAGAGAACGCCCGGCAGCAAGCGGAGGAGATTCTGGCGGAGGCCCGCAGGGAAGCGGATGCAGTCTTGGCCGAGCTTGAAGAAGAGCGGCAGCAAACCGCGGAAGAATTGGCACAAGCCAAAAAGGAGACCGCCGCCGAGTGTGAACGCTTGAAGAAAGAGGCCCACGACCGTGGTTACGAAGAAGGATGGGCTGCCGGACAAGCCGAAGGGGAAAGGGCGTGGGCGGAAAAGATCGCGGCGGCGGAAACGGCTTTACAGGAAGCGAAGGCGGAAGCGCTTAATCTGATCAACCAGGCAGAAGAAGAGCGAAAAACCCGGATTCTTAATTCCGAAGCGGAAATCCTCAAGTTAGCCGTTGATATTGCCGAAAAAATAATTAACAGCGAGTTAAAAGTCAACCCCGACCAATGGCTGGAGATGATTCGGGTCGCCACGGGAAAAGTCGCCGGGGCGACGGAGGTAACGATCCGCATCGCCCAGGAGGATGAGGCCTTTCTCATCCAAAACCTCCGGGAGATCCGCAACCTCTTTACGGAGTCGCCAAGGCTGCAAGTGGTGACCGATCCCAACTTGGAACCGGGCGACTTTATTCTCCAGAGTAATTTGGGGGAGGTCGACGCCAGGCTTCAACAACAACTAGCCAAGATCTATCAGGCTTTTAAAGAAGTAGGTAGCTAAAGATGGGGAGGACTTTGCAAGAGGGGTTCCCCGCTTTTTGCGCGGATCCTTACCGGAAAAAGTTGGCGGCGGTTGAGCCGCTTTGCCGCTTGGGACAAGTGGAGAAGGTGATCGGCCTGACGCTTGAGGCCGAAGGACCCCCGACGTATGTAGGTGAAGTTTGTTACCTGAAGACACGCTCCGGCCAACAGGTCCTGGGTGAAGTGGTTGGCTTCCGGGCGGGGAAAGCCCTTCTTCTTCCTTTAGGGGAAATGGAGGGGATCGGACCCGGTTCTGAAGTTGTCGCCCTGGACCGCACCTTGGAAACGCCCGTGGGTGAAGGGTTGCTTGGCCGCGTTTTGGATGGGCTGGGATGGCCGATTGATGGCCGGGAAAAACCGAAGACTAGCGGTTATTACCCCCTGATGGCGGATGTCCGGAACCCGTTAGCCCGGTCCCGGATCGAAAAACCCTTATCTTTGGGGGTTAAAGCGATTGATGGGTTGCTAACCTGTGGCCAGGGTCAGCGGCTGGGGATCTTTGCCGGGAGCGGGGTTGGTAAAAGTACACTGCTGGGGATGATTGCCCGTAATTCAGCGGCCGATGTCAATGTGATCGGCCTGATTGGGGAGCGGGGCCGGGAAGTAAAGGAGTTTATCGAGAAAGACCTGGGACCGGAGGGCTTGGCCCGTTCCGTTGTGGTTGCGGCCACTTCTGACCAGCCAGCATTGGTCCGGATTAAAGGGGCTTACACCGCGACGGCGATTGCCGAATATTTTCGGGACCAGGGTGCCAATGTCATGTTGATGATGGATTCGATAACCCGTTTTGCTCTGGCCCAGCGTGAAGTGGGTCTGGCCGTAGGCGAACCGCCGGCGACGCGGGGTTATACTCCTTCAGTGTTTGCTCTCATCCCGAAGCTTTTGGAAAGGTCCGGCACCGCAGAACGGGGCAGTATTACCGCACTGTATACAGTCTTGGTCGAAGGCGACGATATGAATGAGCCGGTTGCCGACACCGTGCGAGGAACCTTGGACGGACATATCGTCCTTTCGCGGGATTTGGCCCATGAGAATCATTACCCGGCCATCGATATCTTGGCTAGTGTGAGCCGGTTAATGATTGACCTGGCTTCAAGCGAACACCGCAAAGCAGCGGCTACCGTCCGCGAACTCATGGCGGTCTATCGAGCAAATGAAGATTTGATCAATATCGGGGCGTACGCGAAGGGAAGCAATCCCCGGGTTGACTTAGCGATCAAGATGTACCCGGCCATTCAAAAATTTTTACGGCAGGATATTGAGGAGAATATATCACTGGCACAGACCGTAGAGATGTTACAAACCTTGGTGGCGGAGGTAGGAGAAGGTGTCCTTTAAATTTAAATTCCAACCAATTTTAAACCTACGCAAACACCATGAAGACCAGTGCCGTACTCGCTTCAAAGAAGAACAGATCAAACTCTGGCGGATCGAGGAGGAATTGGCCACGTTACAGACGGTCAAAAAGCAACGGGAAGCGGAGACGGAGCAGCTCTCGGTTGGTGTGATCAGCCTCGAACACCTCCTTTCCAGCAGTAAATACTTGGCGTATTTACGGCGGAAACAGGATGAAACGAACGCGCGACGAGTTTGCCAAGAAAATGAGGTTGAGCAGGCCCGTACAGTCTTGGTCCAGGCGCGGAAAGAAACAAAAGTGATGGAAAAACTGAAAGAGAAAAGAGCGCGGGCCGAAGCGGAGGAGCGACTCCGCGAAGAACAGAAAACCCTGGATGAGATCGCTATTACCCAGATTTATCGTAATTAGAGGTGAAAGAGAATGTTTCGTTACATCGCCGGGATTTTAACCGCTTTCCTGTTTATTGGTTCGGTTTTCGGCTTCTTATATATTCTCGACCAGTATAATTACATTGAACTAAAACCAGCGATTTTAGTTGCTTTATCCACGATTCCCGGTTGGGAGGAAGTGCCCGAAGCCTATCGATTAGGCTTACAGAACATGGGTTTCCTACAAGAACGGGAAGAAGAGTTGACGGCAAAAGCCGATGCGCTGGCGAGCGAAGCGGAAAGACTGGAGACGGAGCGCCAGACGCTGATCGAGCAGTTGGTTGCTTTACAAGAAAAAGAAGAGTATTTAGCGCTTCAAGAACGAAAAATGGCGGAGCAACAGGCGGAATTCCGTCGTACCCAAGAGTTGGAGGAGATTAATCAGGATCGGTATGTAACGGCGGCACGGCTTTTGGAAGCGATGAGCCCGGAAGTTGCCGGTGAAAACCTTTTGAAGATGCCGTTTGAGATGGGGGTTGCTGTTTTGTCCCTGCTCGAACCAAGGAGAGCAGGGCGAATCCTGGAAACATTGCCACCGGAGCAGAGTTCGAAGTACATGGCTGAAATATCGGGCCACTAGCCACAAAAATCATAAAGCTTTACTTGGAATTGCCGACCGGCAGTTCCCTTCCATAAGTAAAGAAGAAGGAAAAATGAAAGGAGGTGAAAGATTGCAAGTCGCAGCAGGGTTAGGAGAACGGACGGAGCAGGTGATTTTTACCCAGACCGAAGCAGCCCGGGCGGGGAGTGCAAAAAGTCCGGCTTCTTTAAAAGAGACGGACGACAAGAAATTTCACCGGCTTTTCGACGGTCTAATTACGGACGAAAAGGAGAAGGCGAAGAAATCCCTACAGAATAGCCGGGAGGGCAACGAGGAGTTATGGTCGAAGCTCATGCTTCTGTATCCAGAGCTTGCCACATTGGTCGTGGTACAGGAACAGGTTGCTGAGGGTGAAGCCGAAGCGGAGTTGCTGGCGGCAGTTGAAAACGATGGTGAGCTTTTGCTGCAGCATACAGACCCGGCACCGGAAGCAGCTGTTTCTATCCAAGCAGATTTTGCCGAGACGTTGGAAGCAATAGCGGAAGCGCCTGAGGAAGAAAGGTTAGTCGGAACCGCAGTGGACGAGCCCGGGCTCGAAGCGAATGAGCTTTCTGTGGAGACTGCGGAGGGTGAAGGCATAGAGGGTATAAGGGAAGAAACAGAACCGCAGTCGTCAGCGCGCTTCGACACCAATAGCCCGGAAACACCGGTCCATTCCACGGCGGAAACCATGACTATGCATGAAAGCCAGGACCATACTCCTTTCGAGCATAATGCGATGAAGGAACCGGCGGGAATTTCTGTAGACGCGAGCACCGATTCCCAACCCCAACCGGAGTTAAGCACAGCAGAAGGAAAAAGGGATAATACCGTGCAAGCCGCCGCGGCAGTCGCGACCGGGGCACCCGCGGGAAAAAGTGAAACTGTTGAGACTGCGGGAAACTTCAATTTCATCGCAACAACCGCAACAAAGATCGAACCCAATTTAAGCGAAACACCTGAGACACAGATAAGTACATCCAGCATGCCCGAAACGGCTGACCCCGTTAGAACCGCTGAAAGCGCTGTTATGGTTGGAACCGCGGCGAGGGCTGAGTCAACGGAAGTTAAAACCGCGCGTACGGTTGGGATCATGGGGACTTCCCAAGCCGATATGGCTACCATTAAAGCGGAAAATCCTGCGGGATTTGGTAGTGTTGAAACTGCCGAAACTGATGGCGAAGACCACGACGCTTTGACGGCACCGTTGGCTACGACGGAGCACGAAGCGAAAACCGCATTTAGGGCGGAAACGGCGGCAAAGGAATCCCATCTAAATAGGGATCTGCTTGGCCAGAACTTTAGTCCGGTTGTGGGTGAAGCCCCGATCCGCGAACAGAATCCGGAAGTCACTGCGGTCCAGCCCGAGCCGGTCGCTCCCGAAAACGCCAGGGAAGATTTGGCCACACAGATTATGAGCGGTGCTCGTCTCATGGTGAAGGACGGAGTCACCAAGATCCAAATTCAACTGGAACCGGCCGAATTGGGTAAATTAGAACTTTCCCTTGTGCTGGAACGGGATTTGGTCGCGGCGCGGTTCGTCACGGAAACCCAGGGCGTCCAATCCTTGATTGAAGCGAACTTACCGGAGCTCCGTTCAGCGTTGGAGGAGGCTGGCTTGCAGGTTGATCTGCTTCAGGTTGGCGTGCAGACCGGAACCGATTCCCAGATGCCGAACCAGAACATGACCAGTGGTGAACAGTTTAAACGAAACGCCGGGTGGAACCCGACCGCCGAAATGTACGTATTGGAAGAGCAAATTTTGGGGGAGGAAGCCTGGCACGGCATGGTTAACCTGAGAATCTAAGGGATTGGAGGTGAAAAGATGGTTACACCTGTTGGGGGTGGAAATACCAGTACAAACCCGATCAGTTCGACCAACCAGATGATGGGGAAAGACGCCTTTCTACACCTATTGGTTACGGAACTCCGTTATCAGGACCCACTGGATCCGTTGAAAGACCGGGATTTTATCGCCCAGATGGCCCAGTTTACCACTTTAGAGCAGATGCAGAACCTTTACCGGGTTAGTGAATTTCAACAAGCAACGGCGATGATCGGCCGGCCTATAATTGCCCGGAATTTCCACGAAGGGGGTCTGACCGAGTTGGTCTACGGCCAAGTTACCGGCGTACGTAATTATGATGGCCAAACTTACTTGGCGTTGGACAGCGGTCGGGAGATTCGAGCCGAACAGATCCTTTCGGTAATGGATGAGAAGGGCTTGGAACAGTATCTGTACGGGGTTGTAGGCAAGAAAGCATTGGTGCGCGTCTACAACGAAATTGGGGAAATCGTGGATTTTCGGGAAGTATTGGTCACGGACTACCGGCTTAAAAACGGTGAGCCCTATATCGTTTGCCAGAACGGAGAAACAGAGGAAGAAATACCCCTCGTTGATGTCTGGGGGTTTGCTTAGGGGGGATGAAGATGACCGATCGGATCTTTCCACCAATTCCACCGGTAACGCCAGTCCCCAGAGTCACCCCGACGGCGCGAAAACCGGTAACGCCGACTGGTACCAGTGGCGATTTCCAGAAGATCCTGGAATCAAAACTCGGCACGGAGCTGAAAATTTCGGCTCATGCCCAAAAGCGCATGATGGAACGGGGCATTAGCCTTACTCCGCAGGACATGGCGGGTATTCAAGAGGCGGTCCATAAAGCGCAGGTGAAGGGGTGTAAAGAGTCTCTGGTGGTCTTGGACCAAGTTGCTTTGGTGGTTAGTGTGGAGAACCGAACCGTGATTACGGCGGTAGATGCGCGTAGTCTAAAAGAGAACGTTTTTACCAATATCGACAGTGCGGTTTTTGTCCAGTAGTAATAGGCTGGACCTCCTAGAGGAAGCCGAAAGTCCTCCAAACGACCGCGGAGGACCGGACAAACCCACTTCGAAAGAG
>JAAZDX010000117.1 GCA_012512605.1 Bacillota bacterium | reverse complement strand
CCTGGTTGAACTTGCCCCTCATTATGACCACAGCGGCGCATCTACCGCCTGGGCCAGCAAAGTATTACGCGAACTGATCATTACCTCAAGTTTATAAATTGCAATTTCTTCCAGTTCCTATCAAAGGCGGCTTTTTCAAAAGCCGCTTTGGTTTATTGGTCCTTGCTGGCTTTACGTTTTAATTACAATTTTAACCACAAAAGCAAAACAGGTTGATTCCCGCTTTAACCAATGGTATTATTGGCGTAGCTATAAAGTAGAACAATTAGAGAGCACATTATGGGGGGCAGGAAGGCATGCTCGACTTTGACCAGTTAAATATGGACTATGCTAATGAAGATTTTTACGCCCTGCAGTTGGAGGTGGGCGACAAATGTTATCAAGGATGCATCTACTGTTACATGAACGCGGTGGCGGAAACCAAAAATGAATTAACCGATGAGATCATCTCCGCTGTGCTTGCTGATGCGAAAGAATTAGGCTTTTCTACCATTGAATGGCTAGGTGGCGAACCCTTATTACGACAAAATATCTTCTGGTTTATGGAAGAGGCAAAGGAACTTGGTTTGAAGAACAACATGTGGACCGGCGGATTGCCCTTTGCCGATCTAAAGACAGTTGATAAGACGGCTGAACTATGTGAAAACGGATACATCTCCATTCACCTCTCAACTTTAAACCCGGAACTATACAAAATATTCCATCCGCAGCGCGAGGCGGATGATATTGCGGTAATCCTTCGGGGTATCGAGCACTTGCTCAAAATCGGCTACCTTCCCGCCCAGATCCTAAATTCAGTAACCTTCACCGGCCTGCAAACCGCTGATGATCTGATCGCGACCATGGAATTTTTTTATCATGAATACCAAATCCAGACTTCGATCAATGTTTATCACACCTATTTACGGCCTGGATATAGTCAAGAGGAATTACTGAAGTTTGTTCCAAAGCCAGAAGAAGTTCAAAAGGTTTACAATCGATACCGCGACCTGGTTAAGGCCGATAATCTCCCGATGAATTGCGTGAACAAACAATACTGCGCCACGACCGTCGCTGTATTAAATAACGGGTTTGTAACACCATGCGCGACAATCAGAGAAGAAAAAGTCGGAATGAATGTGAAGGATGGCTCCTTTAGAAATATCGTCTCAACCCATCGGGACTATTTGTCTTTCCGCGAACTGAAAGCGGAACAGAATTTACCGGCTGGATGCCAAAAATGCGGCATGAAGAGCCAATGCTGGGGTTGCCGTTCCCGCTCCTATGCTGCTGGTAACGGACTATATGGCAAGGACCCCAGGTGCTTCCGTTCATAGGGCAGAAGCCCTGATCCAAGAGGTGAAACGCTCGTTATAAGGTCTTTGGTTATTAAAGCTCAAAAGACCTCGTTAAATTCGAGGTCTTTTGAGCACAGAACCTCTTTTTCCCAATTCATTAAGCGACCTTGGTGGAAGTCTCCTCCATAGCTTTTCTACACTTGTCATCACCCAATCTTTATCCAGAAAGGAAGTGACGGCTATTTGAATGTTCTTCTCGAAAAATTGAAAGAAGTTCTTTTCGCGGTGATTCCCGTTACGATACTTGTCTTAATCCTTCATTTTACGTTTACCCCCCTTGACCATCTTTTGCTGGGGCGGTTTCTCCTCGGTGCCTTCTTCATCATCATCGGACTAACGATCTTCTTGTTCGGTGTTGAGATCGGGATCACCCCCATTGGTACCCTGATGGGTAATGCCCTTGCCCAAAGTAATAAAGTCTGGATCATTGGTCTTGCCGGTTTAATGCTAGGGTTTTTTATCTCCATTGCCGAACCCGACCTACACATCTTGGCTAGCCAGGTTGAGGCAGTAACGGCCGGGGCCCTCTCGCAAGCAAGTATCGTCGTGGTGGTCTCGGTGGGTATTGCCCTCTTAATGACCCTTGGTCTCTTTCGCATTGTCTACAACCAACCATTAAATAAAATGCT
>JAAZDX010000116.1 GCA_012512605.1 Bacillota bacterium | reverse complement strand
CCGCTAACGCCGTTTCCACTGATTCCGCAATTATTTCCTTATAATCAAGATAACTGTTCTACTGCATTAAGCTCTCCCTTATTCTGCCTTATTCGGTTTTTTAACGCCAGGAAAGACTGGCTGTTTTATGGACTTAACAGAAATTGACCCTATTTACTATATATTACCCAAATCAGCTGTTCTTTGCAACCAAAAGATTATTAGAAGGTTCTTACCAGACCAAATTAAAAGAACCAGTTCTTGTTGTTTTGGTAACGAATATTGCTAATGCCCCCTATACTTGGTCGACCACGATCGTTACTAGATCATTGAAAGTAAAAACCCGCTTTGTTAAAGCAGGTTTATTGTTGTATGGTTGATATTAGGTTTTAAAGAATTGTGCTTTTGATATTCCTTAGTTCTACTTCATCGCTTTCATGCTGTTCTCCTAAAGAAATGGATTTTATATTTTGGTAATCCCCATTGTCTAGTTTCGTCTTTATGGATTTTGCGATGTAGTTGAAAATCAGGTTTAAGGATGTTTTTGTCGAAGATGATTACTATTCCGGCTAAAAAGGAATTCAAAAGCCCATTCAGGACAGCAGCAATGCGCTTGCTGTTACCCTTGGTTCTCGACCTCTTTCTCCCCCGACGGCTGCTTCGGTTTCAACCATGTTGGGAGAGCAAGTTTAAATTTTGTCCGGCCCCGTAACGACATTACGAAGCTTTGGAGCACAATGAAGAGATAGAGCAAGAGCCCGCTGATGATCGCTTGAAAGTTTGATTGGACCCCCGCCGCCCGGATCAGTTCATTGATGGTCAACAGGGTCAGCGTCCCGATGGGGGCACCAAGCAAGTTACCCACACCGCCGTTGAGCATAATTCCGCCCATTACGTTCGAAGCGATTGCTTTCATCTCAAACAACGATCCGTTTCCGATATTGCCTGCTCCTGTTGTCATGAGGAACACAAAGCCGGAGATTCCGGCGGTTAATCCGCAGAGCACGTATGAGAAGAAGATCGTTTTCTTGACGTTGATTCCGAGCATCAGGGCACTCTGGCGATTACCGCCAACCGCGTAAAGATTGCGCCCGAAACGCGACCACTTCATAATGACGGCATAGAGAACAACAAGGACCACCACAACGACGACACCCGGTTTGATTTCACACGGAATGAAAACGCCTAACCTGTTTTCGGTGCCAAGCCAAGGAATCTCGATTATAAAATCCCGTAGGGCAACAAAAGCAGGCATGGTCACGTTGAGCGGCTCTTTGTGGAGTGTCGTCAGCAACCCCTGGGCTAAAAACATTCCGGCTAGCGTTATGATAAAGGGCTGGATTTCGAGATAGGCAATGAGGTATCCATGCATGATTCCAAAGCCAAGACCGATCCCCAGCGCCAGAAATAAGGCACCCCAAATGTTCCCTGTTCCCGATTGCAGCAACATGGCACAGGCCATGGTGACTAGTCCGCATACGGCACCGACGGAAATATCGATGCCGCCCCCGATCATAACGATGCACAGGCCAAGTGTGACGATAAAGAGCGCCGCATTCAAGTTAAATAAGTCAAAGAAGGTCTGAAACTGTTTAAAACTTTCCGGATAACTGATCAGAGCGAACCCATACATCAGTATTAAGATAATCCCGGCGATAATAAAAAGCAGATTCGAATTCGATAGCCTTGTTTTTGGTTTGGTTGTGTTCAGAGGTTGCATGCTACTCCTCCTTCTTCCCAGAACTGTTGGTAACGGAAACCACTGTATTGCTTGCAGAGTAGCCATTGACGATTGTTTTCGCCTTGTCTAAGACTTTCCTGGCAAAAACACTGACCACCGGCGAGGCCATTACCATGAGAATGATAATGAAGACGGCCTTGAAGGCCTTAATCGCCTCGGGGTTTACCTCCAGCCGAAGCAGAGTCCTGTTTAAGACCTCGATCGTATACGCGCCGATAATAGAACCGGTGATGCTGAACTTTCCGCCGCCCAGCGAGTTTCCGCCTAACGCAACGGCGAGAATCGCGTCCATCATGATAAACTTGAGCAGATTGACACTGTCGTGGCGCCCCGCCTTGTTAACCGCGATAAAACCGGCGACCGCGCTACAAACTCCCATAATCAAAAAGGCCAGAAAGATAATCTTTTTCGGATCGATTCCGTTCAGACGGGCCGCACTTGGGTTGATTCCCACCGCCTCCACATAGAGCCGGAGGTTCGTGGTCTTTAGGACCACGGCAAAGACGGCGATGAAGACCGCAGTTAAGATGATTGGCGTTTGGATTGGTATGCCCGGTATTACGGTACCAATTCGGTTCGAGATCTCATTCGCCAGGATGGGAGATACTTTACCGTCAATAATAAAAGCAATCGACCTGCCTCCTAAAAACAGGATAAGGGTCGCAACCATAGGCTGAACATTGAAGAACGAAACCAGGGTACCGTTGAAGGCACCGATAAATAGCCCGGCAACGCAGCTGATGAGGAAACCTACCAGGATGGTCCAGATGGTGACATCTCCTCCGGCTCTCAAGACATACTGGACAAAAATGGCGGAAGTAATGGCACCAATCTCACCGATACTAATGTCCTGTCCTCGAGAGGCTGCAGTAACCAAGGTCATTCCGATTGATAGAATAACCAATTCCGAAGCGCCGAACAGGATGTTCGGTATGTTTCCATAAAAGGCCCCGTTTACCATGGTAATCTTGAAGTAATCAGCGCCTTTGATTAAATTAATGATAATAAGGACCACAAGAACAGAGAGGGGCAGGAAGAGATGGGATAAGTTATTTAGGCGTCTTTTTATCCTTGACATATCATTTACCTCCCTGTGCAATCATGTGCATAACATCTTGTTCCGTAAAATTCGTCCCACTGAGCTCTCCAACAATTTCCCGGTCTTTCATCACGATCATCCGCGAACAGACGCGAAGCATTTCGTCAATTTCTGAAGAGATGAAAGTGAGACTCATTCCGCCTTCAGCGAGCTTGAGCACGAGTTTTTGAATTTCTACTTTGGTTCCGACATCGATTCCCCGGGTCGGTTCATCGAGGATCAGGTACATGGGGTGGGTGAGCAGCCAGCGGGCTAGAATTACCTTCTGCTGGTTGCCGCCGGAAAGAGACTTGATTGGCGTGTTGAGGGACGGTGTTTTAATCTCCAGTTTTTGGATAAACTCGTTAGCAAATTCTTCAGCCTGTTTCCGTGAAAGCGGTTTAAAAAAGCCCTTCATGACCTGCAAGGCGAGGATAATATTGTCACGTACCGAAAGCTCGTCGATAATTCCGTCGCCCTTACGGTCCTCTGGTAGATAGCCAATTCCTTGTTTCATGGCGTCTAATGGCGTCTTGATCTTTACCGTTTTTCCATTTATTTTGACTTCACCGCCTGTTATCTTGTCAGCAGCGAAGATTGCACGCACACTTTCGCTACGCCCGGAGCCGAGCAATCCGGCAAACCCGTTTACCTCGCCTTTTTGGATCGTGAAATCGAAAGGCCTTACTCCGGCGGCACTCGAAAGTGCGGTCGCCTCAAAAACCGGCACACTCTTGTCGGTTTTAGAAGGCTCCTGTTTTTTCATCGCAGATATATCACTAAGCGCCTTTCCCATCATCTTCGAGATAAGCTCGATTTGGGGAAGTTCAGTTGTCTGGTATTCGCCGATCAATTCTCCATTGCGAAGCACGGTAATCCGGTCGCTGATCTCATAGACCTGATCGATAAAGTGGGTAATGAAGATGATCCCAACACCCCGGGCTTTTAGGATT
>JAAZDX010000115.1 GCA_012512605.1 Bacillota bacterium | reverse complement strand
GAACGAGGGGAGGCGAGTCAATGGAAGCGAAAGCAGTAGCGCGTTTTGTGCGGATCGCTCCGCGCAAGGTACGCCAGGTCGCGAACGAAATTAAAGGTAAAGCCGTGGACGAAGCGCTGCAGATCTTGCAGTTTACACCCCGGGCGGCGGCCGAAGTTTTGCAGAAAGTGCTTAACTCAGCCGTGGCCAATGCGGAGAACAATCATGATCTAGACCGTAGTAATTTAGTAGTAGCTAAAGCCTGTGTCGACCAAGGACCGACCCTGAAACGGTTTCGGGCTCGGGCGCAGGGACGGGCCGCTGCCATTCGGAAAAGAACAAGTCATATCACGATTATCGTTGAAGAGAAGGAGGGTTGAGGAAATGGGGCAGAAGATTCATCCGGTAGGTCTTCGGGTTGGTGTCATCCGTGATTGGGAAGGCCGTTGGTTTGCTGAGAAAGACTATGCCACCCTCCTCCATGAGGACTTGAAGATCCGCCGGTTTATAAAATCACGACTCTATAACGCCGGAATCGCCCGGGTTGAGATCGAAAGAGCGGCGAACCGGGTCAAAGTGACGATCCATACGGCGCGTCCGGGGATGGTGATCGGTCGTGGCGGTACGGAAGTGGAGAACCTCCGTAAGAGTTTGGAGAATTTAACCGACAAGCAGGTTTCATTGAACATTGCCGAAGTTAAGGTCCCGGATCTCAATGCACAGTTGGTGGCGGAGAGCATCTGTTTCCAACTGGAACGGCGGAGTTCTTACCGTCGGGCGATGAAGCAGGCGATCAGTCGGGTGATGAAACTGGGTGCCCTGGGCGTTAAGATTAAATGCAGTGGCCGTCTGATGGGGGCCGAGATCGCCCGGAGTGAAGGCTACAGCGAAGGGAAAGTACCCCTGCATACGCTACGGGCGGACATTGATTATGGTTTTGCCGAAGCCAATACCACCTACGGTAAGATTGGTGTGAAAGTGTGGATTAATAAAGGTGAAGTTTTACCGGAGAAAAAGGCTGCTGAGGGTGAGGAGGGAAAGTAAATGTTGGTTCCAAAGAGAGTCAAACACCGTAAGGTAATGCGTGGTCGGATGAAAGGAATGGCTTACCGCGGTTCCCAACTTACCCTTGGCGATTATGGGTTGCAAGCAGTGGAACCGGGCTGGATTACAAACGTGCAGATTGAGGCGGCCCGTGTTGCCTTAACCCGCCATATTAAACGGGGCGGTAAGGTTTGGATTAAAATCTTCCCCGACAAACCGGTAACGGCAAAACCCGCCGAGACCCGGATGGGTAGCGGTAAAGGGGCCCCCGAACACTGGGTGGCCGTGGTGAAACCGGGCCGGATTATGTTTGAGGTTACCGGGGTTGGCGAAGAATTAGCCCGTGAAGCATTGCGCCTTGCCGGGCATAAATTGCCGATTAAGACGAAAATCGTAAAACGCGAGGAAGCGGGTGGTGAGTCCAATGAAAGCTGAAGAAATTAGAGCAATGACTGGTGAAGAACTCCAGAAGAAACTCGCTGACCTCAAGACCGAACTCTTCAACCTTCGTTTTCAGCTAGCCACCGGGCAACTGGATAATTCAGCACGGGTTAAAGCCGTCCGGAAAGATATTGCTAGAGTGAAAACGATAATGCACGAACGGGAAGCGAAAATAAGGGCATAAAGGGAAAAGGAGGTTGGATGAGGAATGTCTGAGCGTCTTGCAAGAAGAAAGACCAGAACTGGTCGGGTCGTCAGTGATAAAATGGATAAAACGGTCGTTGTTGCTGTTGAGCGTTTGGAACAGCATCCGTTGTATAAAAAAACAATCAGGCGGACGACGAAGTTTAAAGCCCATGATGAAAACAACGAGTGCCGGGTTGGTGACCAGGTAAAGATTATGGAGACCAGACCTTTAAGCAAGGATAAACGCTGGCGGGTTGTGACGATCATTAAAAAAGCAGAGTAAAACATTCCCTTATGTATGGTAGATGTGCTATAACCTCTCTGAAATGTGGATGGAAAGGGGGATACAGTCATGATTCAAGTGGAGTCTTACCTTAACGTGGCCGATAATTCCGGAGCAAAAAAGTTAATGTGCATTCGTGTCCTAGGCGGTTCTAAGAAACGTTACGCCGGGG
>JAAZDX010000114.1 GCA_012512605.1 Bacillota bacterium | reverse complement strand
GTATAAACCCTTTTTCGAACTGGAAAAGTTTAAGCTCATCACGGAGCAGCCCAAGTTGTTGGGGGCATCGGCCTCAGCGCTGATCAAGGTGAATGTGGATGGGAAATCGGAGATTACAGCCGCCGAGGGGGATGGTCCGGTGCATGCCCTTGACCGGGCACTGCGCAAGGTTCTCGAAGTGTTCTATCCCGAACAGTCCCGGGTGCACCTGACCGACTTTAAGGTCCGGGTCATCGATTCTAACCGGGCGACGGCGGCCAAGGTCCGGGTGCTGATCGAATCGACCGATGGGGAATCGGTCTGGACCACCGTCGGGGTCTCCACCGACATCATTGAAGCCAGCTGGATTGCTCTGGTTGATTCCATCGAATATAAACTCCTGAAAGAGCTGGAAAAGAAGATAAAAGTCTATTTATGACGGAGGAAAGAAAATGGGAATGACCATGTCACAAAAGATCCTGGCCGCCCATACGGGAATGGAGCGCGTCCGGCCGGGGCAGTTGATCGAGGCGGATTTAGATCTGGTCTTGGGGAATGACGTGACGACGCCGGTGGCAGTCCACGAGTTTAAAAAGACTGGTTTAACGCAGGTGTTTGACCGGAAAAAGATCGCCATTATTCCCGATCATTTCACACCGAATAAAGATATTAAAGCGGCGGAGCAGTGCCGCCTGATCCGGGAGTTTGCCTCCGAGATGGGGATCGAACATTACTTTGAAGTCGGGGAGATGGGGATCGAGCACTGCCTTATTCCCGAGCAAGGCCTCGCCGTCCCGGGCGACTTGATTATCGGTGCCGATTCCCATACCTGTACCTACGGAGCCTTAGGAGCCTTCTCCACCGGGGTGGGCAGTACCGATATGGCGGCGGGGATGGCCACGGGCCGCCTGTGGTTTAAAGTTCCTTCGGCGCTAAAGTTTGTTTTGACAAACAAACCCCGTCCGTGGGTATCGGGGAAGGATATCATTCTCCATATTATCGGTATGATCGGGGTAGACGGTGCCCGGTACAAATCCATGGAGTTTATGGGGGATGGTCTGGCCAGTCTGTCCATGGACGACCGGTTTACCATTGCCAACATGGCGGTGGAAGCCGGGGCGAAAAACGGCATCTTCATGGTGGATGAGAAAACCATTGCCTATGTGAAGGAACATGCGACCAAACCCTACCGGGTTTATGAACCCGATCCGGATGCGGTCTATGACGAAGAGTATGAACTTGATCTCAGCACGATCAAGCCGACGGTGGCCTTTCCTCACCTCCCCTCGAACACACGGACCATTGATGAAGTAGGGGAGATCGCCATCGACCAGGTGGTGATCGGTTCCTGCACCAATGGGCGGCTCTCGGACCTCCGCATCGCCGCCAGCATTCTTAAAGGGCGGAAGGTGAAGAAGGGGGTACGGGTCTTGGTTTTCCCGGGCACCCAGCGGATTTACCTTGAAGCCTTGCAGGAAGGAATCATCGCCGACCTGGTAGAAGCGGGGGCGGCCGTCTCGACACCGACCTGTGGTCCCTGTCTCGGCGGTCACATGGGGATTCTTGCCAAGGGGGAACGGGCGGTGGCGACGACGAACCGAAATTTTGTCGGGCGGATGGGGCATCCTGAGTCCGAAGTATACCTGGCCAGCCCGGCCGTGGCCGCGGCGTCGGCGGTAACGGGTAAAATTACGGACCCGGCGAAGTTATAGGCCGGAACGAACGGGAATTCCTGAAGGAGGTCTATGATGAAAGCGAAAGGCAGAGTATTCAAATACCAGGATAATGTTGATACGGATGTGATCATCCCCGCCCGTTACCTAAATACATTTGACCCGAAGGAGCTAGCCGCCCACTGCCTGGAGGATCTGGATCCGGCGTTCAGGGAAAAAGTGGAAGTCGGCGATCTGATTGTGGCGGGTAAAAACTTCGGCTGTGGCTCTTCACGGGAACATGCGCCCCTGGCGATCAAGGCGGCGGGCGTCTCCTGTGTCATTGCTACCACTTTTGCCCGGATCTTTTACCGGAATGCGGTCAATATTGGCCTGCCGATTCTGGAGTGTCCGGAAGCAGTGCGGTGGACGGAAGCCGGGGATGAGTTGGTGGTCGACTTTGACCAGGGAAAGATCGTGAACTTGACCAAAAACAAAGAATTTCAGGCCGAACCCTTCCCGGAATTTATGAAGGCGATCATGGCGGCCGACGGACTGATCAACCAGATTAAAACCAGCCGCTAGATTTGGCTAAAAGTGCTGGTTTTGCTTGGATAAGCAGCCATATCAGCCCCGAAGGGGGCGAGCGAAAGGAAGGTGGGCCTGTGGGCGGAAACTACAAAATTGCGGTGATTCCCGGGGACGGGATCGGCCCCGAGATCGTCGGCCAGACTATACGGGTCTTGGACCAGATCGCCGCAAGCTTTGGACATCATTTTGAGTATAAAGAACTGTTGGCTGGCGGCTGTGCCATTGAGGCCACGGGCCAGCCGTTGCCGGCGGAGACTGTAACCGAGTGCCAAAAAAGTGATGCGGTGCTTCTGGGGGCCGTTGGTGGTGACCAGTGGGATCATCTTCCCGGCGACCAAAGGCCGGAGATGGCGCTACTCGGCCTCCGGGGCCAGCTTGGCCTCTATGCCAACCTAAGACCGGCCTTCTTGTATAAACAACTGCGGGACGCTTGTCCCCTGAAGCTGGAGATCATCGGGGAGAGTATTGATCTGCTGGTGGTCCGGGAGTTGACCGGCGGCATCTACTTTGGGCCCAGGGGCCGCCGGGAGACGGCGAACCGGGGCGAGGAGGCCTTTGACACCGAGGTATACAGTGAAGCTGAAGTGGAGCGGATCGCCCGGATTGCTTTTGAAATTGCCCGTGGGCGGCAGCGGCGCGTAACCAATGTGGACAAGGCGAACGTCCTGGAAAGCTCCCGCTTGTGGCGGGCGGTGGTGACGCGGGTGGCCGCCGACTTCCCGGAGGTGGCGTTAAGCCACATGTATGTGGACAATGCCGCGATGCAACTGGTGCGCGACCCGAAACAGTTTGACGTGATCGTCACCACCAATATGTTCGGGGATATCTTGTCCGATGAGGCTAGTATGATTACGGGTTCCATCGGGATGCTGCCTTCGGCCAGCCTGGGTCAGGGGAATTTTGGCCTCTACGAACCGGTACATGGTTCGGCCCCTGATCTGGCCGGACAAGACCGGGCGAACCCGATTGCCACCATTTTATCGGCGTCGATGATGCTCAGGTACTCATTGGGCCTTACGCTGGAGGCAGAAGCGATCGAAAACGCGGTGGAACGGGTGTTGGCAGCGGGGTACCGGACCGGAGACATTATGCGTCCAGGGCAGACCCTGGTTGGCACGGAGAAAATGGGGCAGTTGATTTGTGGGTATATTGAAGAAGGAGCCCAGTAAAGGAGAGGGGTGATCCGATGCGGAGTGATTCAGTAAAATTCGGTTTGGAGCGGGCCCCCCACCGCTCTCTTTTTAAAGCATTAGGGTTGACGGAGGAAGAGATCAACCGGCCGTTGGTCGGGATTGTTAACGCTAGTAGCCAGATCGTGCCGGGCCATATGCACCTGGATCAGATTACGGCGGCGGTCAAGACCGGAGTGGCGATGGCGGGGGGAACGCCCATCGAGTTTCCGGCGATCGGGGTCTGTGACGGAATTGCCATGGGCCATATCGGGATGCACTATTCCCTCCCGACCCGGGAACTGATCGCCGATAGCATTGAAGCGATGGCCCTGGCCCATGGTTTTGACGGATTGGTTCTGGTTCCCAACTGCGATAAGATCGTCCCGGGTATGCTAATGGCAGCAGCCCGCTTGAATATTCCGGCGATTGTCGTCAGCGGCGGGCCAATGCTTAAAGGGCGCAGCGGGGACAAGGAGGTCAGCTTGACCGATATGTTTGAAGCGGTCGGCGCTTTTAAGGCCGGGAAGATCGGGGAAGAGGAGCTGGCGGAGTTGGAAGACTGCTCCTGTCCCAGTTGTGGCTCGTGCTCCGGGATGTTCACCGCCAATAGTATGAACTGCCTCACCGAAGCGCTGGGGATGGTTTTACCGGGGAACGGGACGATTCCGGCGGTGTACTCGGCCCGGATTCGGCTGGCGAAAGCGACCGGGATGCGCATTATGGAACTGGTCAAAAAGGAGATCCGACCGCGGGCGATCATGACCGCCGAAGCCTTCCATAACGCCCTTTCGGTCGATATGGCCTTGGGCTGCAGCACCAACAGCATGTTGCATTTGGCGGCGATTGCCTATGAAGCGGGGGTCGCGTTTGATCTGGACAAAGCCAACGCGATTAGCGCCCAAACCCCCAATTTATGCCGACTGGCCCCGGCTGGGCCCCATTTTGTCGAAGACCTGTATGCCGCCGGCGGTGTTCCGGCGGTCATGAAGGAGCTTTCCCGTAAAGGACTACTGAAGGTGGACTGTCTCACCGTCACCGGCCAAAACGTCGGTGCGAATATTGCGGCGGCCGAGAACCGGGACACCACTGTGATCCGGCCGATCGATGAGCCTTATGCCCCCACCGGTGGGATCGCGGTACTCAAAGGAAACCTGGCCCCCTACGGGAGCGTGGTCAAGCGGAGCGCCGTAGCGGAAGCGATGCTTAGGCACGAAGGTCCGGCCCGGGTCTTTGACAGTGAAGATAACGCGGTGAAAGCGATTTTGGCGGGGGAGATCCAAAAGGGTGATGTGGTCGTCATCCGTTACGAGGGCCCCCGTGGTGGACCGGGGATGCGGGAGATGCTGATGCCCACTTCCGTCTTGGCGGGGATGGGTTTGGATGCGGAGGTGGCCTTGATTACCGACGGTCGGTTCAGTGGAGCCACCCGGGGGGCCAGTATCGGACATGTTTCGCCGGAAGCGGCAGAAGGCGGTCCGATCGCCTTTGTTCAGGACGGAGACATGATTGCCATTGATATGAACAATGGTACACTGACGTTAAAAGTTTCTGCGGCGGAGCTTGAGCGGAGAAAAGCAGGGTGGATGCCGCCGCCGCCCAAGATCAACCAAGGTTATCTGGCCCGGTATGCTCGTTTTGTCTCCTCGGCCAACGAAGGTGCAGTTTTGAAAATTTAACCGGAGGCCGCTCCGCGGAAGATTGACTTACGGCAGGCCGGGCGGAGGCGGTCCAGAGAGGATACCGGAAGACCGGAAGAAAAGGTGGTGTGTTTAATTTGCGATTAACCGGTGCTGATATTTTGGTAGAATGCCTGCTTGAGCAGGGTGTCGATACAATCTTCGGGTTTCCCGGGGGCGCGGTTTTAAATATCTATGACTCGTTATATAAATATAAGGATCGGATTAAGCATTATCTCACTTCCCACGAGCAGGGGGCGGCCCATGCGGCCGACGGTTATGCGCGGGCTTCGGGGAAGGTCGGTGTCTGTCTGGCCACCTCCGGCCCGGGCGCGACCAACCTGGTGACCGGGATTGCCACGGCCTACATGGATTCCGTTCCGATGGTCGCGATCACCGGTAATGTGGCCTTAAACCTGATTGGCAAGGATAGCTTCCAGGAAGTAGATATCACCGGGATTACCATGCCTATTACCAAGCACAATTTTATGGTCAAAAGGGTTGAGGACTTGGCCGATATTGTCCGCCGGGCCTTTCAGATTGCCCAGCAAGGGCGGCCCGGACCGGTCCTGATCGACATCCCCAAGGATATCACGGTCCATGAGTGTGAATATGAGCGGCGCGCCATTAGTCCACCCAAGATCGATGCCTTGGTGGCCAACGGGGCCATTGAAGAGGCCTTGGCGTTGATCCATAACGCCGAAAAACCCATGATCTACGCGGGTGGCGGGGTGATTGCGGCGGAGGCCGCCGACGAACTTTTGGAACTTGCCGTCAAGATCAACGCACCGGTCACCTTGAGCCTCATGGGGATGGGTGCCTTTCCGGCTACCCATGAACTGTATACGGGGATGATTGGGATGCACGGGACAAAGGCTTCCAACCTGGCCGTGACCCAGTGCGACCTCTTAATTGCCATCGGGGCCCGTTTCAGCGACCGGGTGGTCAGTAAACTGGACCGGTTTGCCCCGAAGGCGAAAATTCTACACATCGATATCGACGAGGCCGAGGTCAACAAGAATGTGCAGGCAGCCCACTACATTGTGGGCGATGTCAAGGCGGTGCTCACCAAGATCAACCACGAGCTGAAGCCCAAGGACCGTTCGGAGTGGCTCAGCCATGTGATGGCTTTAAAAGCCAAGCAACAGCCACCGGGGAACGGCGGGGAGCTAACCCCCAGGTATATTCTGGAAAAGATTTATGAGCTGACGGGCGGCGAGGCGATCATCGCCACCGAAGTGGGGCAGCATCAGATCTGGACCGCCCAGCATTATAAGTTCACAAAGCCAAGGTCCTTAATCACCTCCGGCGGACTGGGGACCATGGGGTTCGGCTTGGGCGCATCGATCGGGGCTTCCATTGCGTGTCCGGGGAAAAGGGTGATCAATATTGCCGGCGATGGTAGTTTTCGCATGAACCTGAATGAACTGGCCACCGCGGTGGAGTATAACCTGCCGGTCATTGTCGTAATCATGAACAACCATGCGCTAGGCATGGTTCGGCAATGGCAGAGTCTGTTTTATGACCGTCGTTACTCCCAAACCACCCTGGACCGTCAGACCGACTTTGTGAAGGTGGCCGAGGCCTTTGGCGCGGTCGGGTTTAACCTGGCGGCGCGGGAAGATGTGGAAAAGGTGCTCAAGGAAGCTTTAGCCCTTAATCGTACGGTGGTAATAAATTGTGAGATCGACCGGGACCATAAGGTCTGGCCGATGGTACCACCGGGTGCCGCCCTGGAAGATGTGATCGTCGACGAATCCGATTTGCTTTAAAATTGGGCGTTGAGGAAGGGCGATAAAAACCGGGATTGACTGGTCATTCCCCAATGCGGAGTGGGTTGACGAGGGAAACAGCCCGGTGTATAATCAGCCTAACAATTGCATAATTATCCTCTTAAGGTGCCGTGAGGCTTAATAGGGAAACAGGTGCAAATCCTGTACGGTCCCGCCACTGTGAGAGGGGAGCTTTTTGCCAGTCACCACTGGTTTAGGCTGGGAAGGCGGCAAGGAGCAATGAACCCGAGTCAGGAGACCT
>JAAZDX010000113.1 GCA_012512605.1 Bacillota bacterium | reverse complement strand
TTTATGTATGGTTATCCGATCACGCCGCAAAACGAGATTATGCATTACTGGGCCCGCTTGGCACCCCATTTTGGCCGGGGGTTTCTCCAGACCGAGGACGAGATGGCAGCCGGCTTTGCGATGCTGGGCGGTGCTTTGGTTGGGAAGAAAACCTTCTGTGCAACGGCCGGGCCAGGGAATATCCTGATGCAGGAGCCGATCGCCATGGCGGAGATGATGCGGATCCCGGGGGTCTGGGTCATCCAGCAGCGGGGCGGCCCGTCCACGGCGACCGTCATCTATTCCCAGCAGGAATTGCGCCTTACAACCGCCGGGGGGAATGGGGAAGGGCTGCGCATTGTCTACTCCACCGCTTCCCACCAGGAACTGTTCGAATACACAATTAAAGCCTTTAACCGGGCGTGGCAGTATCGTTTCCCCACTTTTGTCCTGGGGGATGGGTACCAGGCGAAGATGCGGGAGGCGGTTACGCTGTTTCGCCCAGCGGCGAAAGAATGGACGTTGATTCCGGCTGAACCGCTGGTCCGGCGGCCGGGGATTCCGGTTTTGGACCGGGAACCGGTTCACCTGCGGAACACATTCAATATTGAAGAAGAATTGTACGCCCGCCTAAAAGAGCAGTTGGCCGCCTATGAACGGTTGACCCCGGAGGTGGTCGAGTGGGAGGTGGAGGTTGGTCCGGAAACCGAAGTATTATTAATTGCCCATGGGATTGTGGCCCGGGCGGCGAAACAGGCCTGTAAGACGCTGAACCGGCAAGGGTACAAGGTCGGCTATTTTCGCCCGATCACTGTCCGTCCTTTCCCAGGGGCAGCTTTACGACAGGCGGTAGGTGCCAACCCCAACCTCCGTCTCCTGGTGGTTGAATCGGCCTATGGACAGTTGCTGTCGCTGGTCAAAGCGGAGCTCTATGGGCTCACCAATGAGATTGACGCTTTATTAAGACCGGGGGTTGGGGTTACGGCCGAAGAGATTGTGGCGACCGTAACCGAGGGGACCCCGAAGGAGGATTGTCATGGCGGATGAACAAATAAAAGTGGTGCGGGAACCGACCAAAAACCCGAACATGCCCCTTTCCTGGCGGAAAGAGACCAAGCCCCACCGCTTTTGTCCCGGGTGCGGCCATGCCATTGCCCTGAAAGCTTTAGGTGAAGCCGTTGATGAACTGGGGGTTTTGGACCGGGTTTTGTACGGTTGCGATATTGGTTGTTCCCTTTTGAGCTGGGACTTTTTCAACTTCGATAGTGTCCAGACCCACCATGGGCGGACGATTCCAGTGGTGGTCGGGGCGAAAAGAGCCCGCCCAGAGACGATCGGCATCGCCTATATGGGTGACGGTGGCGGTTATGCCATTGGGGCTCAGCATTTGGTCAACGCCGCCCAACGGGGTGATCAAATCACCGCCATCCTGGCCAACAACACTTTATACGCGATGACCGGGGGGCAGTTGGCACCGACAACTTTACCGGGGCAAAAGACCGGAACCACCCCTTACGGACGGGAAACAAAAAAGACCGGTTCTCCGTTGCAGGGGCCGGAACTGGTGGCGGCGATTGCGGCGGCCGGTGCTTATGTGGCCCGGGGGACGGTCGGAGAATACCAGCAACTAAAGGAGTTCCTGAAGAAAGCCCTCCGGAACCAGATGGCGGGCCGGGGCTTCTCCTTTGTTGAGGTTTTATCGACCTGTCCCACCAACTGGCGGACCAATGCCAAACAGACTTGGGCCTTTCTTCAGGGCGAGATGGCCCGGTACTTCAAAGTAGGTGAGCTTAGGGTCCCGGAACCGGCCGCTGCAGGGGAGGAAGGGTAATGGCTGACGGAAAAACGCTGAAGATTATTATTGCCGGGGAAGGAGGCCAGGGGGTTCAGAGTATCGGTGAGCTCTTGGCCGAAGCGGCTTTTCAAGGGGGCAAGCAGGCCCTCTATATCCCCAACTTTGGGGTGGAACAACGGGGCGGGGTCTCCGTTGCCTATGTCCAGATTGCCGACGGGGAGATCGGGGCCCCCAAATTTTTAAAGGCCGATTTGTTGACTGTTTTAAGTAAGCGCTCCGCTGAACGGACCAAAGGTTACATAAGACCGGGGACGCTCTACCTTTATGAGGAATCGGCGCTCAAGGCACCGGTGATCGCTGATCGGACGGTCGGGATCCAGGGCTACGAGACCGTCGCCCCGGAAGGGTTCGCGAAGATGGTGGGGGACGAAGCGGAAAAACTGGCGCCACCGCCTGCGGACCCGTCGCTCCGCCCGGTTGGGATTCGGGCGGCCGCGACTGCCAAGGCGGAGCTGATCCCGCGGGTGTTCAACATTATTGTCTTGGGGGCAATTACGAAGCTGATTAAGGTGTTGCCCCCCGCGGCCGTCAAAGAAGCAATCGCCAAAAAATTTCGGGCCAAATTCCAGGAAAACCCGGAGCTGGAAGCCTTGAATTTTCAGGCCTTTGCCAAAGGGTTAACGATGATCGAAGCGGAGGGACTTCAGTGACGACGGAAAACAAGCTTTGGGAAAAGGCGGAGAACACCGTCTTCGACGGGCAAGAGCAGCAGATGACCGGAGAGCAGTGGACGACGGCCCGGGGTTCATGGACCATCTTTCCCCAGCTCTGTAAAGGCTGTGGCCTCTGTATTGAACGGTGTCCGACGGGAGTGATCCGCTGGGCCTCCGAGCTGGGGGCTTATGGAACTAACCGGGTGACCGTTGACCCTGAAGGGTGTATTACCTGTAAGATCTGTGCGGATTACTGCCCGGATGCGGCGCTCAGTGTGGTCGTGGAAGAACGAAGCAGAAGCGCGAAAACCTAAAACAAAGACGCATTTGGAGATATAACAACTAAGATCAGGAGAAAAGGGGGATCTGGCGCGGAGCAGGCCGGAGTCCCCTTTTTTAGTTAGAGAGATGCCCTTTTATCGCCTATAGTTTTCCGACGGCTTGTTCGATCCGGAGGAGGGCTTCCTCAAGGAGCGGACGGGGGCAGGCAATATT
The DNA here is from genome assembly GCA_012512605.1 of Bacillota bacterium. Classification (GTDB taxonomy): domain Bacteria; phylum Bacillota; class UBA4882; order UBA10575; family UBA10575; genus Capillibacterium. Next base: position 6,565 of record JAAZDX010000113.1, on the reverse strand, counting down.
GATCCGTTGGAAACCTTCTCCCCCCGGGCCGAAAGCGCGTCCGTCGTTTAAGCCGACTTTGGCTTTGTGAATAAAGAAGGCCTTCAGTTCTTCCGGTGTCAGGGGTAAGCGGCGGCAGTCAAGCCAGACAAGGTAGGTTCCTTCCGGCCGTACCGGTTTAATGGCGGGAAGCCGTGCGGCGAAAAAGGCCATTAAATAGTCGCGATTCCCCTGGAGGTAATTGATCAGCGTCGCCAACCAGTCCGCGCCTCCTTGGTAAGCGGCGGTGAAGGCGGTAATCCCTAGGGTGTTATAGACTTCCATTCCCAAAGCGGATTGTACTTGCTGAAAACGTCGGCGTCGTTCAGGATCGGGGATGATTGAGACGGCTGTGGTCAGCCCAGGGAGATTAAAGGTCTTGCTCGGAGCAAGGCAAGTGACGGTATTTTGCGCAAGCTCCGGGCTGAGGGCCGCAATGGGGGTGTGCTTATAGTCGGGATAAACCAAATCGGCGTGGATTTCGTCGGAAACAAGTAAGATCCGGTGGCGAGAGCAAAACTCGCCGAGCTTTATCAGTTCTGCTCTGGTCCACACCCGGCCGACCGGGTTGTGGGGGCTGCACAAAATCATCATTTTTACACTGGGATCAACCAGGGTTTCCAGGTGGTCAAAGTCGATGGTATAACGGCCGTTTTCTTCCTTTAGTGGATTAAGGACCAGATACCGTTGGTTTTGTTCAACGATGCGAAAGAAGGGGCCGTAAACAGGGGGTTGGATGATAACGCTCTCCCCCGGTGCGGTGAAGGCTAAAACCGATAGGGCTAGCGCCGGAACGACCCCGGGGGTGACCACCAGCCATTCCTGTTTAACGGTCCACTGGTGTCGCTGCGCGCTCCAGCCAAGAACAGCCTGATAAAACTCGGGTGGGGGGAAAGAATAGCCGTAAACCGGATGCTTGATCCGTTCCGCTAAAGCCGCTGTTACGCTTGGGGGAACCGCAAAGTCCATATCCGCTACCCACAGGGGAAGGAGATCTGGGTTGCCGAAGACTTCCGTCCGTTGGTCCCATTTCACGTTATTCGTCTGTTGACGGTCGATGATCTGGTCAAAATTGTAGGACATCGAATTAACCTCCAAAAGTTGATTGCGGCCGCCTTCCCTGGCGAAGCTCACGTCTTCTCGATAAAGATAGAATCGGCCAGCTAGCTTGAAAACTAAAGGGTTCCTAAAGGGTTCCTTATCAAACCAGTAAGCTTCGCCCTTAAGATTATATCCCTTTTGGGGTAGTGAAAAAGGGTTTTTCGCCAAAAAGCCAAGCCTTTGGGTAAGCTCCGTTTGGTCAGGTTTGGATCAGGATAAAACCTTGCCGGGAGAGGAGTTAACGGCTTTTCCCTGGATGAAAACAAGCCTGGGAAGAGGAGACCCCATCAGGATCACGAACTATATCAAATTATTAAGGTGGCAAAGATTGGTCTCTGCTGCTGGGCCCATTTTTGCCCGGGGAAGGGGTCCTATAAATGGTGTCAGATTTTATTTCTGGAGAAGAGGCTCCTGGGCAATGATGCGCAACAGGAAAAAAAGGGCAATTTGGGCAATGGCGGCGGGCTTTGGAAAAGAAACTTGAACGGGAAAGGCAGGGTGACTAAACTGAAAAAGCAGGTGATCATTGTTGGTGGGGGTGCCGCGGGGATGCTAGCGGCGCTTACCGCCCGCCACCACGGAGCAGCCGTGACCCTTCTTGAACGTAATCCGCGCGTCGGGAAGAAGATCCTGGTCACGGGGAACGGGCGGTGTAATTTTACGAACATAAATGCGGATTACCAGTGCTTCCAGGGGGGAAATCCGGAATTTGCCAAGCATGCATTGGCGGTTTTTGGTAGTGAAGCGACGATGGCGTTCTTTGCCAAACTCGGAGTGGTCCCGAAGGTGGAAGAGGAGGGAAAGGTGTATCCTTGGTCGGACCAAGCATCAAGTGTGCTTGATTTACTCCGGTATGAACTGGATGACTGTGGGGTAGATGTGGTGGTGGACGCTTTCGTTCAACGGATCGAAAAAGTAGGCGATGGGTTCCGCGTGGAGTTGGCCGACGGTGCGTTCTTTACGGGGGACCGTCTGATCCTGGCCCCCGGGGGGAAGGCCAAACCGTCTACCGGTTCCGATGGCAACGGCTATGATCTGGCCCGTAGCCTCGGCCATACCATAACTCCGCTCTATCCAGGCCTCGTCCAGTTGAAGTTGGATGGTTCTTTCTTCCCGCAGGTGCAAGGGGTGAAGATCAAGGGGACGGTGGCTTTGTTGGACGGCACAGAATTCCTCGGTCGTGAACAGGGGGACATCATCTTCGGTAACTATGGCCTTTCCGGCCCGCCCGTTTTCCAGCTGAGCACATTGGTGGGGCCTTTGCTCCAGGCGGGCCGGACCCCGATTTTACAGCTGACGATGATCGACCAGATGAGCCGGGCGGAGTTGACCGAATTGCTCCGGGACCGTTTCCGGCAAGCCCCTGGAAAAGCGCTGGCCTTCAGCCTAGTCGGATTCATCAATAAAAGGCTAATTCCGGTCGTGCTGAAAGCGGCGGGTTTTTCCGATTTGAAACAGCCGGTGGGTGAGTTGACGTCAGCCGAAACGGAGCGGTTAGTGGAGATTCTGACGAACTGGCGGATGGTGGTCAGAGGGACGAAAAGCTGGCCCAGCGCCCAGGTGACGGTTGGGGGGGTGTTGACGGGTGAAATTAACCCGGAAACCATGGAATCGATGCTGGTTCCCGGGCTCTTTTTTGCCGGTGAAATCATTGATCTGACGGGAAGATGTGGAGGTTTTAATCTACAATGGGCGTGGTCTTCCGGGTATCTCGCCGGGAAAAAGGCGGCGACGCTAGATTAGGCCTAAGAATAAAATGAAATATGACCAATATCAGTGGCTTTGATATCAGGTTATAAAATAATTGTAACTTATTTCCCTACAATCCGGGGTGGGAGCACCTGACATTGTCGACATCGAAATCTCCAAGTTTGCCAACTATCTAAAAGGTCGAAATCCCCAATTAGTGCCGTTAAATAGTATTATCGAACCAGTGAAGGACCGCTTAATTCAAGCACGGTTTGACAACTACGCCAAAGACGGTAAGTATTACGGGATCGATTATCATGTCGGCGCTACCGTTATGTTCTATAATAAAGAATACTTGGATCAGGCCGGGGTCGATGCTGATAGCATTCTCACTTGGGACGACTTTGTAGAGGCCGGGAAGAAAGTCGTTGCCGCGACTGGGAAACCGATGACCACGATCGAAGTTACGGAACACTGGACCTTCTATCCATTGCTCAGTCAATACGGGAGCGATATTTTCACGCCTGATGGCGATGTTATCCTCGATAATGCGGATAACATCAAAGTCCTTACTTTTATTAAAGACATGATCTACAAACATGAAATTGCCATTCCGGCACCGGGCGGTTTCCACCACGCTGAAGAATACTGGGCATTCATGAACCAAGGCGGTGCCGCTTCCTTGATGATGCCCTTGTGGTTCATGGGTCGTTTTGTCCAGTACATGCCGGATCTGAAAGGGATAATTATTATCCGGCCGTTACCAGCCTGGAAGCCGGGCGGAGATCGCTCAGCCGGTATGGGTGGAACGGGGACTGTGGTTACCGTCCAGAGTAAACACCAAGATCTAGCCGTGCGGTTTTTAGAAGCAGCTAAACTTTCGAAAGAAGGGGCAATTAAGACCTGGACGATCTTGGGCTTTGATCCTCTCCGCTGGGATGTCTGGGACGACCCGGCGATGCGGGAAGACAATATATACACCGATTACTTCGGAAAAGACATCTTTGACATCTTATTGGAGATTAAAGACGAGATTAACCCGACGGTGATTACCGATAAATACCCCTTGGCGATTGATTTGTTGAAGAAAAATGTATGCTTTAAAGCCTTGCGGGAATTAAGCCTGACTCCGGAAGAAGCACTGAAGGAAGCAGCTCGGGAGCTTCGCAATTAAAAATTAAGCATTCCGGGAAAAGAGCTGTAGAAGAAGACTATTAGTAATAGTCGAGCTCTACAGCTCTTCCCATTAATTGTCGCGCTCATATTATCAGCAAAAGGTGGGCTCGTTCAGATGATTAAAACAAAAAATAGGTCAGTACGCTCGTTTTTCTTTTCCCCAAGGATTGCACCGTATGTCTTTGTCGCACCCTTTATTCTGTTTTTTCTAGTTTGTTACGTTTACCCCTTTATCAAAACCATTGAGATGAGTATGCAACAAATCTATGGTTTTGATGATATAACTTTTATTGGGCTCAAAAATTACCGGAGATTAAACAACCTACAGTTTTATACTGCATTAAAAACAACTACCGCCTACACTTTTTGGACGATTGCGGTTTTGATTCCTTTACCGATTATTCTCGCCGTCTTCTTGAATAATCCAAAAACCAGAGGGAAAGGTTTTTTCCGCGGGGCTCTCTTCATGCCCGCTTTGACCTCTGTCGTTGTTGCCGGTATCTTCTTCCGCTATGCTTTCGGTGAACAAGCTACTACCTTTGTGAATGCAATTACCGGAGTTTTTGGCATGGCACCCCGTGTTTGGTTGCAAGAGAGGGGCCCGGCCATGTTTGCGCTGGTTGTCCTCTGTACTTGGCGGTGGCTGGGCGTGAATATCGTCTATTTTCTTTCGGGCTTGCAAGCAATTCCACGTGAACTCTACGAAGCGGCGGCCATTGATGGCGCTAATGCGTGGGATTGTTTTCTCCGGATCACCCTGCCGAGCCTAAAACCGGTGATCATTTACGTTCTTACCATTAGTATTCACGGTGGTTATTCCATGTTTGCCGAGAGTTTCGCCTATTGGCAGACGCATACACCGGGGTATATTGGGATGACAATCGTTTCTTACCTGTACCAAATGGGATTTAACGATTTTGATATGGGGTTTGCTTCCGCAATTGGGGTTACTTTACTTTTCATCGTCATGCTGATCAATATCGTCCAATTGACCTTAATGGGATTTTTCAAGAAGGAGGCAAATTAGGATGGATTACCGAGCAAAGTACCAATTTAAAGTCAAATACAGCGTCAAAGAAAAGAAGGAAGAGAAGTGGGTAAAGATTGGCATCTTTGTTGTATTGTTGATCTTTAGTCTTTTTGCCCTCCTTCCTTTCTATTTTATGTTGGTATCCTCCTTTAAACCCGGATCGGAATTGATCAGATATGGGATCAATTTTAAATTGCAACCGGAGATTATGTCATTGAAGAATTATTACCTGCTTTTTACCGGAAAAGAAGGAATTTACCTCCATTGGTATAAAAATAGTGTATTAATAACTTGCATACAAACTATTGTTGCCGTGTTTTTAAGTGCGCTTGTCGGTTATGGGCTGGCTATTTACCAGTTTCGCGGGAGAAATGTAATCTTCATTGCGGTGCTTGTCGTGATGATGGTCCCGATTGAAATTTTGATGCTTCCCTTATATGAGTTAACCGTACGTTTGCGGATTATTGATACCTATACCGGTGTTATTTTGCCCTTTGCCGTTCCGCCTTTTGCCGTTTTCTTTTTCCGCCAATTTGCCCTCGGGTTGCCACGAGAGCTGTTGGATGCGGGGCGGATCGACGGGTGCTCTGAGTATGGGATCTATTTTCGGATCATGATGCCTTTGATGAAGCCCGCCTTTGGCGCGATCATTATTCTCCAAGCGATGTTTAGTTGGAATAGCCTGGTTTGGCCGTTGATTGCACTCCGTTCCAATGAACGGATGACCCTTCCGATTGGACTTAGTTCCATGATCGCCCCCTACGGGCATAATTATGATATGTTGATGGCTGGGGCAGTACTGTCTGTTCTCCCGATTGTCATTATCTTTTTCTTCAACCAAAAAGCTTTTATTTCCGGCTTAACGATCGGTGCGGTAAAAGAATAATCTGGAGCTTTCTCCATCCTACGTTCGTTTCTGAAACGATGGCGCGAAAAGGAGGAGGGAGGTTGGCTAACAATTAAACGTAAAGCCTTCTGGCGGATCCGCGACACGAAAATCCAAACGCGAATGGTTGCCCTGTTTTTAGTGTTGGTGCTTTTACCAATGACGATCACCGGTTATTATGCCAACCGTGAATCAAGCCGGGCGCTTCAGAATAAAATCAACACCTACTCCCAGCAAGTGGTGAATCAAGTCGCCCATAATATTCAGATCGAAATGAAAAGGTTGGATTATGACACGATCGAAATTGGCTTTTCCGAACTGGTTCAAAATTTGTTGTCCAATTATCAAACCCTAACAGAATGGGAAAAACTGGATGCCAGATACGCCATTCGTGATTTATTAGGCAAAAAATTCTCCTTCCTCCATGATGTTTCGGATGTGCTCCTTTTTACCGTGGATAACGAGAAGATTATTGCTTACGGGGATGAAGGCTATAAGCTGAACTTTAGCAACGATTTTCAAGACCCCCTTTTAGCTGAGATTAAAAGGGAAGATGGGCGCGCCGTTTGGGCCGCGGCGAATTGGGAAGATGAAGAACATATTGTCGAGCGGGGCATCGAATACCGGAACGGTTTAATCGTGGGCAGAGCGATCAAGAGTTTATA
>JAAZDX010000112.1 GCA_012512605.1 Bacillota bacterium | reverse complement strand
TCCGTAACACGCATGGTAATTCCCTCCTTGGATCGAAATTAATCCTAACGACCGACAACGCCGGTACCGTTGATCAGTTTATCTAAAACCTCGTCGATGGCGGTCATCATCCGCGCAGCCGCATTATACGCGTTCTGAAACTTGATCAAATTAGCCATCTCTTCATCGAGGGAGACCCCGGCCACCGATTCCTGCATGTTTTTGAGGTGACCAACCAGAGTCTTCTGGTTGGCATATGTCACCTTCGCCTTCTCGGCATCCACCCCTAATTTCGCAATTAAACTGTCGTAGAAATCGGATAAAGTAGTGGTTCCATCAATTAAAGGGGCTTCCTTAATCAATCCGGCAAGAAGCAAGGCATTTTCACCGTTACCAACTTCGCCGGTTAACGAAGCAGCAATATTATTTAACCCATTGACCGGGTCAAGGATGGCGGCATCCAGAGTAATATCGGACGCATCGGTCCCTTGAAAAAAGGAAATATCGGTGCTACCCGGAGCCAAACCGTACCCGGCCCGGTGTTGGGCGTTAAACTCCAAAATCAATGTTTCGGTAAACTGATGTAGCGAATCAATATAATGCTGGACTTCCACATCCCGCATCTCCATTAAGCCCCTGATCTCACCATTGGTAAAATAAACGTCTATTCCATTGTGGGCCCAGACCACACTACCATCATCCTGGACATCCATATGGTAAGAAGTGTCTCCCGCAACCAAAAGCATCCCCGAGATGCTAATGCTATACCGGTTGAGCTCATCACTCTGGATTGAGATGGCGGTCAAGGTGGATAGTTCGCCAACTAAGACTTCCCGTTGGTCCAGAAGATCATTGGGATTGTCCCCCACCGCCGTGATCTTGGCGATCTCCGCATTCAGCCCGGCGATCTGATCGGCCAACGAGTTGATGCGTCCGATCTTCACCGCAATCTCCGCACTAATGTCCGTCTGCAAAGTAGTCAGTTGTCGGTAGGTACCACGGATCGAGTCACAGAGGTTGTTTGCTTTCTCCCGAACCACCGAACGGACAGCAATATTATCAGGACGGTTGGCGTTCCCCAGTTGTTGCAAGGCCGACCAGAAATCATTAAGATGGTAGCCGATACTGGAGCCGGTCTCAAGGTCTGCCGGTTCGGCCAGCGTAACTTCCAAATGGCTGAAGTTGCGCTGCTTGGTATCCCAGTAGCCTAAGGCCGAATTCTCGTATTGAGTCCGCCGGTCGACAAACTGGTCCCGCATCCGGCGAATCTGGGTCACCGTAACACCGGTTCCAATCTGCCCGGCGATCTGGTAGCGATTCATCGTGGGCACCGCGTACGGATCAGTCGCCGCCATATCCGCCGTTTGCCGGGAATAACCGGGTGTGTTCGCGTTACTAATGTTATGCCCGGTTGTATCCAAGGCCAACTGTTGGGCTCGTAACCCCCGTAGCGTTGTTTCGATACTGCCAAATGTGGAACGCATGTTATCCTCTCCAGTTTAATACTGAACGGTTACCTACGGTTTCAACCCGACCGGAGGAACCGTACATATTACTTTCTTCCTCACCATGGATCAGCTTTAAGGAGTAATCCACGATGGCTAAAGCATCTTCCAGTAATTGTTGGTTTATAAGATTAATCTCCTTAAGCCGAGCAATCAAGGCGGCTCTTTCCTGGGACAATCGCTGATCTTCCGTCCCTCCGCCGCTCTCCCCATTGTTTTGGGGGCGTAAACCCTCGGCTTTGGCCAGGGTTTTCTCTTCGTTGTCCACAATCATCCTTAAAGCTTCTAAATCGTTTTCAAAAAGAGCCTCTTTTTTTGCGACGGCTAAATCCACTAATTGCTGGAGGAGATCAAGCTCTTCTGCCATCCGCTTTTGATATTCGATAGACAACGTCATCCCCCCACGATCCGGTCGACTAAACTGCGCACCAACATCCGGTGGGCCACTTGTTCACTAGTGACCTTGTATTCTCCTTTTGCAATCGATTCTCTCAGTTCATTTACTAGATCCGAACGTATTTCTGGGGTCTGTGCAATGTTTTTTTGGATCAGTTGAAGCTCTCTTGCTTCCGGTGATAGCAACAAGGAATCACCCCGTCGAACGGACTCGGTTGGTTGAACAGTCCGGTTTTTTTGGTTTCCAGCCACTTCATAAGCTTTAATTACCGAGTTAACCTGCTGATTTGAGATGAGCATGTATCTTTACCCCTTTCCCCAATTCGATAGGTTCATCTCTCAAGGGATATATCGGTATACCCTAAAGAGATGTTTAGTGGAATTTATTGTTTATTTTAATTAGGCTTTGGCCGTAGACTTAAGCAGACCGCGTTTCTTCGCACAATCTTGACACAACTGCCCGGCAGGGACTAGTGCGCCGCACGTCGCACACACAAGGGTTCCTTCCTGCTGCTCACGATTGATGAAGCGGCCTTCCCGTTGAAAACGGGTGATCACCGCTGGGTCTACCCCCGTTTCCCTGCTTAATTCCAAGGCAGAGACGTACGGATGTGTCAACAAATAGTCCTGAATCCGCGCAAAATCGGCATTGTCCTTTTCCAGACAATGCTTGCAAACACTATGCCCGTGAAAACTATAGAGTCTCCCGCAACGTTTACAATTCTTCAAACTCAAAGAGGTCCCCTCCTACCTTTTTTGTTCCAGTGCTTAGGACAAAGTTGTATGGTCTGTAACCATTGGTCTTTGTGTAATCCGCAATTGCAATTATTTAATGCTCTTAACTCTTATCCCGAAAAAACTCTTACCATTAGAATTGCTCGGAATCTTCAACAGGACGGATAAGTCTGGTCGCTAAATGGGACCTATCCTTTCCACTGCTCGGTGGTAACCCCAACAGCCATGGTCAAAGCCTTCACCCGGCGCGCACCAGCAACTAGAAGGGCGCGGGCGGCAGCAGAGAGGGTATATCCCGTCGTACGAATATCATCAATCAACAACACCTCTTTACCGGCAACCGCCGGACAATCAACAACGGCAAAAGCGTTCCTGGTGTTCTCCTCCCGCTCCCGACGGCTCAGTTTACTTTGGCTGACCGTGGGTTTAACCCGCTGCAATACCTCAGTATACAACGGGCGGCGTAAGGCAACCGCCAGCGGCTCCGCCATCAGTTCAGTTTGGTTGTAACCACGGGTAGCTAATTTCTCTGGATGCAGGGGAACCGGAATAACCGCATCAATCTCCTCCAATCGAGTTTCGTTTTCGGCCCAAACCGCCAAAATCGTGCCTAGTCCTCGGGCTAAATCGGGCCGGAAATTATACTTGGCGCTATGAAGCAATTCCCGCATATACCCGTCGTAAACGGCCACCGCCATTGCCTGCTCAAAGTAGTAGGTTTCACCTTGACACTCGCGGCAGGGATCGCGATCGCCACCGCGTAAGGGGCGATCGCAGCGGGAACAGACCGGTTTGGTGATAAAGGGAATCCGGTCTAAGCAACCCTGGCAAAAAGCCAGTGGATAAAGGGATGTAAAGGTTGCCCCGCACGCCACACAAGTAGGCAGCGGGGGATAGAACAGTTTGAATAGTTTTTGGAAAAATATCCGCATGTAAACCCCATTATGTATATCGGTTAATTGCCCTTTTCCCTTAACAATCATTTGATTTAGTCCGGAATTTCGCCCCTTCTTGGTTCATCCGTCGAATCGCGTTGCGTGCCACTTTCATGGTTGGGCTGATCCTATCCGCCACAAAATAAACCTCACCGCCGGAGTCGTCAGCCTTACGGCCGACCCGACCGGCGATCTGGATCAAGGTCTCTACCGAAAAGATTGCTTCTTGGTCGGCGTAAAGAATCATCAGGTCTAACCGGTCAAAATTCAAACCCCGCTCCAAGAGGGTGGTCGTGACTAAAAGCCAAAGGGTACCGGAAGAAAAACGCTCCACTTTTTCTCGGCGGAGGGGATCCCGCGCGTGGATATGGCTGATGTAGGAGGCTTCACTGGGGAACGCCTTTTTCAGACAGGCGGCAAAGGCTTCGACCGTTTCCACAGTGGGCAAGAAGATCAGTCCTTTCCGCCCTTGGGCTTTCCGCGCATAGATAAAATCGCGGACCACCGCTGGTATAAACTGGTCTTCCCTCTTCGGCAAGGCGGTATGGATTAGGCGGGGAACGGGAAGGGGCTGGCCATGGTGGCGGAGGGGAATCTTGGTCACTTCGATCGCTCCCCGCTCCGCCCGGCGACGCCAGGAACGATCGGGGGTTGCGGTCAGATATATCTGTTTGCCCGTGGGGATCACAACGCGGTCTAAAGCGGCGTTAAGCATCGGGTTGTTATATAAAGGGAAAGCATCGGCCTCATCCACGATCACCAGGTCGAAATAGGAGGTAAAACGGAGCAGTTGGTGGGTGGTGGCCACGACCAGTAAAGAAGCGGGCACTTCCTCTTTATGTCCGCCGTATAGTAGGCTGAACCGCAGGCCGGGAAAGCATTTCTTAATCCTTTCGCTCAGCTCCCGGACGATCTCCCGCCGTGGAACCGTGAGTAAAACCCGTTTCCCCTGGGCCAAGGCGGCCCGGATCACCGGAAAGACCACCTCTGTTTTCCCGGCCCCACATACCGCCCAGACCAACATGGTCCGGGCTTCGGGGTTGCTCCAGAAGGCCATGATTTCCGATACTGCCCGTTCCTGCCATCTAGTTAAGGTTGGAAGGATTAGAGCCGGCGGGGTTAGCGGCGGTTCACTTCCAGGCTGCTTGTCCCGCCAGTGGTAAAGGGGGGTCTGGTCGGTCAAGGCCCCCAACTCCCGGCAGGCGGAACAAATCCGGGTGGGCTGGGGTGATCCGGTCAGCCTTTCCGTAAAAATCCGTTCCCGTTCGCCGCAGCGACGACAGTAGAAGCGGTCCCACCGGTCCAGACCAACCGCCGCCACCAGCTCCACCTTTCCGGACAAGATCAGTTCCTGGAGTGCCGCGGTTAAGACATAAGGAGCCACCCTAACTCCAGTCCGCTCTAGGGCCCGTCGGAGTTCTTGTGGGGTCAGGGCCCGGCCCAATAGGACTTTAGGGAGGAGCGCCCCAAGCAATATGGTGTTCTCTTCCGCGCTAGCGGCCACAAGGCGGATCGGCTCAGTTACTTGCCCCCTCACCGGTACCCAGGCCCCTTCCTCCAACCAGCCGTGGTCGCGGCTTGTTTTCCTGAGAACCCGCCCCAGGCGGCGCAAGGAAAAACCGGCCTTTCCATTCTGGACGTGAAGCGCAATTTTTTCTCGGATCCGCTCCGCCAGCCATAACGGAAAAGGCCGGTCCCATGACCATACCCGGTTATATTCGTTTTTTTTCGCCCACCACCAGACCAAGGCTGGATCGGGCGTCAAATTAACCGTCCATTCCCCGTTTTTTTGAAAAATGATCGGGTAATATGTCACCGGTAACATCGGGATTCCTCCCCCCGCTTGCCCCATCTAACGCGGTTTGTCCACTTCTTGTTGCTACCGGGCTGTTCGTAATTTCAGCTCGTCATCCGTCTCTCGTCGCTAGGCGCTCGTTTTCGAACATATATTTGCCTACGAAACGAAATCGCACTAATCATCTAAGCTAAAACCGGACGTTCTTAACAAAAGTTAATCTTGAAGTCCGTGGCTTAACCCCACGCGCCAGGGGCACCCTACTAAAATCCCTGCCGCCCGACTTTTGACGCCAGTTCGGCAATGGTTGGCGCTAGCCAGGAATAACGGTCGTCAACCTTGTTATTTTGCACGGCGATCGCCAACGCTTTTTTCGTACCCACCAGAACCACCATTTTTTTCGCCCGCGTAATCCCAGTGTACAATAGATTTCGTTGCAACAAAATATAGTGTTGGGTCGTTACCGGCATAATAACCACCGGGTACTCACTACCCTGGCTTTTATGGACGGAGATGGCATAGGCCAAAACCAACTCGTCCAGTTCCTCATAGGCGTAATTGCCCAACCGTTCTTCCTGTTCGTCGGTGAACATCACAGTGAGAGCTTGCTCTTCCGGATCGATCTGAACGATCTGCCCCAGATCGCCATTGAAGACCATCTTCCCGTAATTGTTCCGGATCTGCATGACTTTATCCCGCCGCCTAAAGACCCGCTCCCCGAAGCGCACCTCGACCGCCCCACCCCCGCCCGGGTTTAATGCTTGCTGAAGGAGGGTATTGAGGTTTTCCACCCCGGTGATCGTCTTGCGCATCGGGGAAAGGACCTGGATATCCTCAACCGGATCGCATTTTAAGTAACGGGGAAGCCGCACCGTCACGAGGCGGATGATCTCGTCCACAATCTGCTCCGGTGCCTCCGTATTGATCAAGAAAAAATCACCAGCCCCTTGAAAAACCGGCATCTTACCGGCATTGATCCGGTGGGCGTTGGTGACAATCATGCTCTCTTTCGCCTGCCGAAAGATGGTCTGCAGGCGAACCAGGGGGATCTCCCCCGAAGCGATTAAATCCCGAAGCACCGAACCGGGCCCTACCGAGGGTAATTGGTCCTGATCCCCCACCAAAACTAGCCGAGTTCCGGGGGTTACCGCTTTTAGCAACTGGTAAAAAAGGGGTAGATCGACCATAGAGACTTCGTCAATAATGACAATATCGGCCTCAAGCGGCCGTTTATCGTCGCGCCCGTAGCTTAAACCCCTCCCCGGCGTGTATCCAAACTCCAGTAGCCGGTGGATGGTTTTAGCCTCTTCACCGGTGGCTTCCTTCAATCTTTTCGCCGCCCGCCCGGTGGGGGCCGCCAGTAAGACTTTCTCCCTTCTTAATTGACACAAGCGGATCAAACTGCGGATCGTCGTGGTCTTCCCAGTCCCCGGTCCGCCAGTAATCATTAAAACGCCTTCCTGCAAGGCTTTCTCCACTGCTAAACGTTGTTCAAAAGTGAGCGTCTCCAGTTCTTCCGCAGGAAACAGCAGCGGCCGATCGGCCGGACGCATCTGTAAAAGCATCAGTAGTTTCTCGGCCACCTTCCGTTCAAACCAGTAGAAAGGGGCTAAGTACAGCCGTTCTGCCTCCACAACAACCGCTTTTTCCTCCTCTAAATCAGCGATTGCTCGTTGCACCACCGCTTCCGGGGCCGTCAGTTCTTTGCTGACGGAAACCACAAACGCGGCCAATGGCACATAGACATGGCCTTCTTCGTTCTCCTTCCGGAGAAAATAGAGGACACCGGCCCGCACCCGTTCCAGAGCGGCCGGGTCTTTCTGCCCCAAAAGGCCGGCAATGTGGTCGGCGGTTTTAAAGCCAACCCCAAAAAGTTCGTCGGCCAGCCGATAGGGGTTTTCCCGGATCACCGTCGCCGCCTGCTCCCCGTAATGGCGGTAGATCTTCGTAGCTAAGGCGGGGGTGATCCCAACCCCCCGTAAAAAAACCATCATCCGCTGGATCTGTTTCTGCTCCTCCAGGGCGGTCCGGATCTTTGTTGCTTTTTGCGGTCCGATCCCTTCCACTTCCTGAAGGCGTTCTGGCGTTTCCGCAATCACCTTCAGCGTCTCCAGGCCGAAGGCGGCGACGATTTTCTTGGCGGTCACCGGACCGATCCCCTTGATCAAACCCGACCCCAGGTACCGCGTGATCCCTTCCACCGTAACCGGTGGTAAAACTTCAAAGGTTTCCAACTTAAATTGCCGTCCATAAGTTGGATGTTCTGTCCACTCTCCATCCAGGCGCAGACTTTCACCGGCACTAATATTAGGGAGAACCCCGACCACGGTCAACTGTTCCGTCGCGGTTTTAAACCGGGCTACCGTATACCCATTTTCTTCATTATGAAAAGTAATCCGTTCCACAATGCCTTCAAGTTCGGCCATGGTTATTCCCCCCTTCCTCCTCCCACGGCCGCCGGTCAATGATCCGTTGGGCTAAGTAAGCGGTCAGCCAACCGGAAGGAAGTGCCAAGAGCAAAGCCCATGGTAATAAATAATAGACCCTGGTTCCGGGGATGAGCAAATACAAGGTGAAGAGCTGCCCGCAATTGTGGGCGACAGCCCCGAACACGCTGATTCCGCTTAGGCTAAAGACCCGTGGTAGATACCGCCACAAAAGCCCCATCACCACCAGCGCGGCAATACTCCCCCCGACACTCAAAGCAAAAGAGACCGAGAACAAGGTCCCGGTCAAAAGCGCGGCCAGTACGATCCGCCCTCCGGTCACCCCCCATAACATCCGGGGTCCCTCCGTAACGAGCAAGACCAAGGTCACTACATTCGCCAACCCGATCCGGGCCCCCGGCATCGGGACCACCAAACCCAAGGGCACCAAGAAAGTTTCTAGCAGGTTAAGCGTGACCCCCAGGGCGATATAAGCGCTGATCTTCGCGATAGTTTTAATCCGTTTCCGGCTGGATGCTTGCTTGTTCTTCATTGTTTTCCCATTCTTTACTATAATAAGCCAAAGATTCCAACTGTAAAGTAAAGTCGGCGTGGTGGACCCGAACCCCCGCGGGAACAGTCAATTTTACCGGGGCAAAGTTGAGAAAGGCCTTAACCCCACCGGCCACACACCGGTCCAGTATTTCCTGAGCAACCCCCGCAGGAACAGTTAGGATCATAATCGTCAAATCCAGTTCCTTGATGAGTTCGGGCATCCGTGCGACTGGATAAACCTCCACCGCCGCAATCCGGCGCCCGATTTTCCGTTCGTCCTCGTCAAAGGCGGCCCTCATCCGTAGCCCTTCCCGGCTCAGGATCTCCCTTTGGCGGTCCGCGCCATAACGAAGGAAGGCTTGTCCCAGATTCCCCACGCCAACCAACCCCACATTAACGACGCGGTTGAGCTTAAGGATACGGCGCAGTTCCCCCCGTAGAACGCTAACTTCATAACCGACACCCTGTTTCCCAAAGACACCGAATAAGCTTAGATCCTTCCGGATCTGTCCCGGAGTAACCCCCGTTCTTTCACCCAATTCGTAGGAAGAAATGATTGGTGCTTGCTCCACATCGATCCCAGATAAAACCCGTAAATATAAGGGTAAACGATTAATGACCACATCAGGGACTCTGCGTTGTCGCACGGGATTCCCCCCCTTTTTATTATAATTCCCCTTCGACGTAGAACCGGACATTCCTGCCCCCAGCGTTTAGTCGGGTACCGAAACCGCAGTTTTAAAAGACCAACCTTTGGCATATAATTCTACAATAGTCAACGTTAAAACCCGTGTGTGGGTAAATTGGCATCGTCAAAGAACAGGGGGCCGGTAATCAATGGATTCTCTCCCACGCAAATTTTTGCCACCGGAACACTTCCGTTATCTCTTGGTGATCGGGCTGACTTTCTTCACCTTTTTCATCACGATCGGGCTTTATCTTGTCGAGCTTGATCAACAGCAAGGTTCTTCTTATCCCCTCGCTTATCTGAAACGCCTATACCATCTTGATTCTAAAGTCGGGCGCCGGTTTTTTACGCAAGTAATCCCCGGTTTCAAACGTTACCGGTTTGAAGATGACCCGGATTTCATTCTTGACACCAAAGCCGCCGATCTGTTCCTGCGGTTTTTGGTCAACATCCGGAACCCGTCCCCACAAGAGATGTTCAAGACCCAGTTTCCCCTCCTCGCCCGCCAGGAAATGGCGAAAATCTATACCCTACGCAATGCATCCATCCACCGACCCACACCGGAACCGGCCATCCAACGTCCGGCCCCACTCCCCCCGTCCCGCCCAGCACCGGCCGGTCCGCCCGTCCCGCCGCCGCGGGTCGAACCGCCCCGGATTCTCATCTATCATACTCATACTTCCGAATCTTATCTTCCTGTTAGTGGCCGGACGCATATCCATAACGGCCGGGGGGACATCGTGCGGGCCGGTTCATTCCTGACCGAACTCCTCAATGAAAAATATGGCCTGAAAACCTTACACTGTGATACCATCCATGACTATTATCCCTTCCGCGATGCCTACCAACGGTCGGCGGAAACCGTCCAGAAGCTTTTGGCTGATCACCCCCAGGTGGAAGTGGTCCTCGATCTCCACCGGGATGCTACCCCGGGGCTTAACCATAAAGTCCCTGTTAAAGGAAAAACCGCCGCCAAGATTATTCTCGTCATCGGTTCCGATCGGTTAGGTCTGGCCCACCCCCAGTGGGAAAAGAATCATCGTTTTGCCAATTCCCTCTTGGAAGTGATGGATCTCCTCTATCCCAATTTAGCCCACGGGGTAATCCTCGCAGAAGCCCGTTATAACCAACACCTTCATCCCCAGTCCATCATCGTCGAGTTCGGCGATGATAAATCAACCTGGGAGGAAGTCAGTTATTCCCTTGAGCTCTTTGCCGAGGTGTTAGCCACCTATTTCGCCCAGACCAGTTACTCGATGTAAAGTAGTCGCCCACACTGGCTACCGCCAAGTCACTCATGCCGACCACCATCCGCGCCACGAAGTGGTATTAAATTGGAGTCGGGTGAGTCGACCAGCTGTCTTGGAAGTGAAAAGTGGGTGCCTGGTAGTTGACAAGCCCGAAGGCGTACAGTAGCAGATCATTCGTAACGGCATCCCTGGTGCTGGGAGATAACAGACCAGTATTTTCTAAGCCGGGTTTACTCTGGGAGCGTACGCTCTAGCACCCTTGCGATGTACGGTTGGTACCGCGCCGCTTTCTGCAGCCGCCGATCGTAAAGGTTGAGCCCGCCATAAGTGAGGGCTAGACCGAGTACCCCACCAAGCAGCCCGCCCGCTTCCGTCCAAGCTTCGCCCATTAGGACGGTACCCAGGCGCGCTCCTCCTAAGTAGCCCAGTATAAAAAAGAAGAGCGGTAGAGCGTAAACCATAAAGCTGGCTTTGATGATGGAGCTATCCTTCAACCTGATTGCTACCCGGTCGCCTTTGGCCAAGTCCAACTGGTCCTTGGGGAGGACAATTTCCTGGTCATCAAGGTTGTTCCCCAAAACTAGACAAGCTCCACACTTGCGACAGGCCGAATGGCGGGTATAACGCAGACGAACTTCATCCCCGTTCACAGCGACAACCCAAGCTTCTTTCTCCAAAGTCATCCCTCTTTACACTGTTCATTTTCATCCCGCCACTCGTCGCTGTTCGCTCGTTTCTCGTATTCACGCACACCGCTGGAGTTTATTGCTTAATGGAAATAATAAAATAATAACGAGTAATAACGAGCTAACACATTTAAAGCAAACCGAACGCCTTCAACAAACGTTCATCTTAAGCCCGGCGCTTAACCCCAGCGCGCCGGGGTGCACCTTGCCGGATGGTTGGCAGCTTTACCCCCAGATTCGACTCGCGGCATTAGGAGCAAGTAGGACTAGGCGCGAACGAGGACGGAGCGCAGATAATACTCGTGTATATCGAGCACCGCCCGCAGAGAGCAACGACGTCATACGCCGCTAATAATGCCGCCTGCCAACAATCCGGCAAAGAAATTCACGCCTCTCAATTCAGATCCCTTCACATGCCCCAACTTGTCAGCATGGACATCTACCTAAAACAACATAACGCCTTCACGGCAAAAAGGGTTCATCATCGAGGCTGCCAGGATAAACCGTTCGCTAATCCGACTCCGGCCCGTCCTTGGCCACCCGCTTCCAGATTTCCCCCATCAGCAGCGGGGTCAACGCCAAACCAAAAACAATCACCCAATCGCCCAAAGGCAAAAGCTCGGCCCGGAAGATCCCCCGTAACCCAGGGGTGAAAAAGACGATCAAGTGCAAAAAGGTGGACGCCGCAGAAGCACCAAGGAGCTGTTTATTCTGGAAGAACCCCCGTTGCCACAGACTGGCAGTGAGCGACCGGAAATTATAAGCGTGGACCAGTTGGCAGAGGCCTAAAGTGGCAAAGGCCATCGTCTCGCCCTTCGGGACCGTCTCCCTTAACCCGATCCGGAAAGCGGTCAGGGTCACCCCGGCGATAAAAATACCGAAGACCGTTAGCAGCAGTCGCGCCTTGCGGTCAAAAAGCCCCTGCTCCGGGTGGAGCGGCGGCCTTTTCATGATATCCCCTTCCGGGGGTTCGACTCCCAGCGCCAAGGCAGGTAACGAATCGGTGACCAGGTTGACCCAGAGAATTTGGATGGGATATAAGGGAACCGGCCACCCCAACAAAATCGCCGAAAAAATGGTGATAATCTCCACCAAATTACAAGAGAGGAGAAAATAGACGGTTTTTTTAATGTTTTCGAAGATGACCCGGCCTTCTTGCACCGCCCGGACAATGGTGGCAAAATTATCATCGGCCAAGACCATATCGGCGGCTTCTTTCGCCACATCGGTTCCGGTCTGACCCATGGCGGCCCCAATATCCGCCTTCTTCAGTGCAGGCGCGTCATTAACACCATCCCCGGTCATGGCGACGATCGCTCGGTTCTGCTTTAGGGCATCGACAATCCGCACTTTATGCTCCGGTGACACCCGAGCAAAGACACTGACCCGATCCACTTTTTGCGCCAGTTCTTCCCCATCCAACGCGTCCAGTTCAGCCCCGATCAGAACCGAGTCTTCCGATCCGGCCAAACCCAACTGCTGGGCAATGGCGACCGCCGTATCCCGGTGGTCCCCAGTGATCATTTTGACCGCAATGCCGGCTTCTTGACAGACCCGCAGTGCTGCTTTGGCTTCGGGACGGGGCGGATCGAGCATCCCCATGAAGCCAACAAAGGTCAGTTCCTTTTCGACCTCCTCAACCGGAGCGGAACCGGCCGGCGGATCCGGGCGGAAGGCAAAGGCCAAAACCCGTAGGGCTTCGGAGGCCAATTCCTGGTTCACCTTCAATAGCTCCGCTTTCCGGTCCGCGGTCAATTCCTGCGGTCCGTCCGTCCCCAACCACCATTTACAATTCTCCAGGACCAGATCGGGCGCCCCTTTCACCAGGAGCCAGCGGTGGTCTTCTCCTGCTTCCCCCGCTAGCATCGGTACCAGATCCCCCTGGTGGACCGTACTCATTCGTTTCCGCACTGAATCAAAGGGATACTCCCACTTTCGTGGGTAAGCAGCTTGCAGTTCCTTCCGGGAGAAGCCCGCTTTAGCAGCCGCCACCACCAACGCGCCTTCGGTCGGATCCCCCACGATCTGGGCTTCTTCCGGGAGGAATTCGGCATCATTACAAAGGGCCCCGATCTTTATAATCAAGTCCAACAGGGGTTGGTCTTTTACAACCACCGCTGCCCCGTCCCGGCGAAACTCGCCTGCCGCCTTGAGCCCTTCTCCCGTTACCGCGTAGTCGGCCGTCCCGGTGACAATCCGCCGGACCGTCATGGCGTTTTGGGTGAGGGTTCCCGTTTTATCGGAGCAGATCACTGTCGCCGAACCTAAAGTCTCCACCGCCGGTAGGCGGCGGATAATCGCCTTCTGACCGGCCATCCGCTGGACCCCCAAGGCCAAAACGATGGTTATAATCGCCGGTAAACCCTCGGGGATCGCCGCTACCGCCAGACTAACGGCGACTAAAAACATTTCGTAGAAACGGTTCCCCCGGAGCATCCCCACCAGGAAAATAAAGAGACAGACCCCAATCGCCAGGAGTCCGATCTGTTTTCCGAAACTATCTAAACGCTTCTGAAGCGGCGTTTTCTCCTCCGGCCCGGCCTGGAGCAACCCGGCAATCCGGCCTAGTTCGGTGTCCATCCCGGTCCCGGTCACCAGCGCCCGCCCCCGGCCAAAAGTCACAATGGTCCCTTTAAAGACCATATTTTTCTGGTCCCCCAACGGCAGGTCTTCAGCCGCAGTATACTCCGCTTCCTTTTCCACTGGCACCGACTCACCGGTCAACGCCGATTCGTTTACCTGCAAACTATCGGCCGTCACTAACCGGGCGTCGGCGGGAACAAAGTCGCCCGCCTCGAGGATGATTAGATCCCCCGGCACCAGCTCTTTAGCAGCCACTTCCCGCGTTTGCCCCTCCCGGTGGACCTTAGCCAGCGGCGCGGCGAGTTCTTCCAAAGCAGAAAGGGCTTTTTCTGCTTTTAACTCCTGGACCACCCCAAGCACTGTGTTGAGGGTGACAACCAAAAAGATGACAATCGCGTCACTGGTTTCGCCTAAAAACAAGGAAATAACCGCCGCCCCAAGCAAAAGCAGGATTAGAAAGTCTTTAAGCTGACCAAGGACCTTTTGCCAAACTGTCGGGCCCGACTGTTTCTGCAGCTCATTCGGACCATACTTCCCAAACCGTTCTGCGGCAGCACTATGGGTTAAACCCGTCGTCAGATCGGTCGCCAGCTCTGCGGCGGTCTCGGTAACGCTTCTTCGGTACCAAGCGGGCATCAGATCACCCCGTTTTTATTTCCCTTCCCATCTAACCAATAACTTACGCCGGCGGGGCCCATCAAATTCACAGAAATAAACCCCTTGCCAAGTCCCCAGTCTTAACCGGCCTTCGACCACCGGCAGATTGACCGACGAACCGATTAAAGCCGCTTTTAAGTGGGCGGCCGAGTTCCCTTCGGCATGGGCCGCATTTAAGGAAGGGGGAAAGATTCGGTCAAGCGCCTGTTTTAAATCGTAAAGCACATCCGGATCGGCGTTCTCATTCAGCATCACTCCCGCCGTCGTATGGGGGACAAAAACCGTCCCCATCCCCGTTTTCACGCCGGATTTCTGCAGATCAGCCATTAAATCCCCGGTAATCTCGAGAAAATCCGTCGCTGCCCGGGTCGTAATGGTTATTTCCCGCCAGATCGCCATCACCTCCCTTACCATGACCGCCTTTCCTCTTCTTCCTGTTCCCGGGCGGCACTATGCAGACCCATCAAGCCGTAAAGACAAAGGAAGATCAGGCCAATGCCAAGCAGGACAATCAAGAAACCTAGACGGAGCGTGGCCCGGGAGAGGAAGATGGAAGCCAGCCCTGAAAGTAAGCTCAACCCGTAAAGCACGAGAACCGATTTTTTCATCCCCAATCCGGAAGTGAGCAGTAGATGGTGAATATGGTAACGGTCACCCCGCGTAATCTGTTCACCATTCCGCCAGCGCCGCCAGACCGCCCATAAAGTATCCAAAACCGGGATACCCATGGCGAAAACCGGAATCGTCAGGGCTAAAGCGGTCGGCAACTTCAACGCCCCCATCACGGAGATGACCCCCAACAGGTAACCAAGGAAGTAAGCACCAGAATTGCCCATAAAGATCCGGGCCGGATAGAAGTTATAGGGGAGAAACCCGAGTAAAACACCGACTAAAATCGCACAAAGAAACACGGCGGCCGACTGCCCAAGACCAAGCCCGATGACGAGCAAGCTCAAACCGGCAATCGCCGAAACCCCCGCTGCTAACCCGTCCAACCCGTCAATGATGTTGATTAAGTTAATAGTCAGGACCAGCCATAAGATGGTCAAGGGGTAACCCTTCCAACCTAAAGCCACCATCTCCCCGAAGGGATTCGTCAGGTAACCGATACGGATTCCGGCCCAAGTAATGAAAGCAGCCACCAAAAACTGGACGGCCAGTTTCGGGCCAGCCGAGAGGTCGTATTTATCATCAACCAGCCCCAATAACAAGATAACCAGGCCCCCACCTAAGATCGGCCCCAGGTAAGGAAAGTTGAGACCACCGGTGAGCAGGAGCGTCAGACTGAAAGCAATAAAAATCGCCAGGCCCCCCGTGTAAGGGCGGGGCGTCGCATGAACGCGCCGTTCCCGCGGTAGATCCAGCAGCCCCCAGGCAGCGCCTTTTTTCGTCCAAAAGGCGGTCAAGATAAGCGCCGTGACGAAACCAACTGCCGTAAGCAAAGCCAGATTCCAGCCGAAAACCGACCATTGCAACCCACTCACCCCCCTCTGTGTCGCAATTGCACACACTGCCCAGGTTATTTGGTTCCGAACAGCCGGTCGCCGGCGTCGCCTAGGCCGGGGATGATATAACCATTTTCATCTAAATGATCATCAATTGCCGCCACAAAAATTTCCACATCAGGATGAGCCTGCTGCACCCGGGCAATTCCTTCCGGAGCGGCAATCAAACATACTAGTTTAATCCCTTTCGTGCCCCGTTTTTTCAGAAAATCGATGGCCGCGGCAGCCGATCCACCGGTGGCCAACATCGGATCGACCACAATCATATCCCGGTCTTGTAGATCCGAGGGTAATTTACAGTAATACTCCACCGGTTGCAGGGTGTTCGGGTCACGGTACAGGCCGATATGGCCGATCTTTGCCGCCGGAATCAGTTTCATAATCCCGTCGGCCATCACTAGACCGGCGCGGAGAATCGGGACAATCGCGATCTTTTTCCCCGCGATTACCTTGGCTTTAGCCGTGGCGATCGGCGTTTGGATCTCCACTTCCTCCAGGGGAAAATCCCGCGTGACCTCATATGCCATGAGGGTGGCAATCTCTTCAACCAGTTCGCGAAATTCCTTCGGACCGGTCCCCACGTCCCGAATAATACTCAATTTATGTTGAATTAACGGATGGTCAATTAAATGCACGGACCCCATCGGTAAATCCTCCTTTATTCATTTTCCAATCGCATTATTTTATCAACCCGTTGTTGATGACGTCCTCCCGCGAACCCCTCGGTCAGGTAGGCTTCAACGATCGTAAGCGCCAGCCCCGTTCCGACGACCCGGGCCCCTAGCGCCAAGACATTACTGTCATTATGGGCCCGCGCCATACGCGCCGAAAAGACATCATGGCATAGCGCCGCACGCACCCCTTTGATTTTATTTGCCGAAATCGCAACCCCTATTCCGGTTCCACATATAACAATCCCCTGATCAAACTCCTTTTTGGCCACCGCCTTCGCCACGATCGCAGCTTGATCAGGGTAATCCACCGAATCGGTCGAGAAAACGCCAAAATCCTTGTACTCATAGCCCTTGGTCTGCAAATATTTGGCAATCTCCTCTTTCAAATGAAAACCGGCATGGTCTGCACCCAAAGCAATCCGCACCTTCTCCCCTCCTTTCTGCTGGTCAGCCTCGTCCGCTTCCGCTTCGGAAACCAGTAAGTCGATTAACGCCCGCAGATCCTTCTCCAAAGCCGTTGCACATTGCTGGTAAACCGCTAAAGGTTGTCCGAAAGGATCGGGAACATCCCAGCCGTCTATCTCGGCCGTGTTTTGCGCACTGATGTACTCCCGAAGGACATAAGTACGGTCTTTAACACCCGGATAAATCTTGATAATCTGGTTTTTCTGGGCGTTTGTCATCGTTAAAATCAAATCAGCCGCCGCCAATTCTTCCCGGGCTAGCTCCCGTGCTAAATGATTGGAGAGATCCGCTCCTAAGCCACGCATCGTCTCGACCGCTTCGGGCGAGGCTGGCGCGCCAGGACTAGCATAAAGCCCGGCCGATGAGACGCGGATGTTTTCGAATTGGCCGCCACGTTCATTTAACAGTTGGCGAAGCAGGGCCGCCGCCATCGGACTACGACAGGTATTTCCAGTACAAACAAAGAGTATATTCCGGACCATTTCTTCCTCCTGTTCACGTCATCACAATCATTCTCCCCACTTTGAACCGATCTTGACCAGACGGGCAGTGAGGGCACCAGCATTGCTGACGGCTTTAATCCGTAAAGGATAACCCGCTTCATCTTGGGAAAACCAGATGGTGACCTGAGAGACCGGATCGTAAACAACCTCCGCCCGCTGGTGACCGGATAAAACCCGGATCCGTTCAGTCCCCTGTAGTTTACAGGTGACCGCTTGCGGACCCCGGCTGGTTAAATAATAAAACTGGTTCTCCCCTTGCCGCCAGGGACGTTGCCTGAGGTAGTAAACGAGGGAAAGGCTCTCCAGCAAAGGATGCTTGGCCTCATATTGCCGAATCTGCGGCTCCTTTCCCGCCTTCATCACCCGTTTTTCGACAGTCTCCGCCCCGAAATGGTATTCTTCTTCCCAGTAATCGTCTTGTTCCTTGACGGTTCTGCGCAGGTAAACCGGAGTCCGCGTTGCAGTGTCCAGGTATAAAAGGTTATTCTCCTCATAAGTGAAGAGGAAAGCAAAGGCGGCATAACTCTTGATGCTCATCCGCACTTCCAGCACCGGCCGGTCCTGGTAGACCTTTTCCCCCACCAACCGGAGGGTCTGCTCACCAACGGGTAGACCTTTGACAAAAACCTGGTATTCCAAGGTTTCCCCGGCTGGTAACGTCTTTTCCTGGCTGCGGGTCGTTGGGCTGCTCCCTAAGAGAACAAACAGGAGCAGAGGAAGCACCCAGGCGCACATACGGGCTTTCTTCATTTTATCTCCTCAACTTTCCCTCCGGCAGCTTTATGCAGACGGTTAAAGACCGCTTCCCCCACGCCCCAACGGGGTGGAGCTACCGCATAGATTTCATCCACTCCGGCCTGATCACAGAGTCTAAGGAGATGAAACAACCGTTCGGCCCCCTCCGTTGGGTTGGCCCGCTGGCCCAGGGATAAAAAGGTGACTCCGGTCGAAACAAAGACCGGGCTTTGGTCCTCCTCGTAAGCGATGATCCCCAGTTGTTTCCCGGCGGACCGCGCCTGGACGGCGGTCCGCTCTAAAAAACGGCGAACTGGATCGGACTCCCCGGTCAAGAGGCGTAAAGGGGCTTGGGGCGCATAATGGCGGTATTTCATCCCAGGCGCCAACGGACGCGCACAATTGATCTGCGGTGGAGCCTCAACCATCTCCGGACCGAAGACCGCCTCCAGCATCTCACGGGTGACCCCGCCAGGCCGAAGGATCCGAAGCTTGGGACCGGTCACGTCAAGAACGGTTGACTCAATCCCCACTCCGGTCGGACCGGCATCAATGATCAACTCGATCTTACCATCGAGATCGGCGATCACATGACTGCTCCTAGTTGGACTGGGCCGTCCGGAAGTATTAGCACTAGGCGCGGCCACCGGCAGTCCGGTCTGGCGGAGCAGCTCCTCTGCCACTGGGTGGGCAGGCAGGCGAATCGCCACCGTCGGCAAGCCAGCGCTGACCTCGGCCGGGATCTCCTCTTTTTTCGGCAAGATCATGGTGAGCGGACCGGGCCAAAACTGCTGGGCCAGGACTTTAGCCGTTTCCGGTACTTCCCGCGCCAATTCCGTCATTTGTTCCCAGTGGTAAATATGGACAATCAACGGGTTATCGCCCGGCCGTCCTTTTACGGTAAATATTTTTTTCACACTATCCCGGTTATAAATATCGGCACCTAATCCGTATACTGTCTCAGTGGGAAATGCAACCAACCCGCCTTGGCGCAAAATCGTTGCCGCCCGGGCTAGCGCCGTCTGGTCAATCGCTTTCGGGTTAACCGTGATTATTTCTGTCTTGATCATTCCGTCACCTGCTTCAGTCTCGGCCTACGATCACCTTTTTCTTGCGGAAATCTTCTCTACCAAGGAAAAGGATTCCTCTTTTTTATCGCGAAAAGATCCCCAGTAAATTGAGCAAGTGAGGTTTATGAAGTGAAGAAGAAACTCTCCATATTACGCCGCTTCTTTTATCCGCTCTGGGTGATCGGGGTCGTTTATACTCTTTATCTTTGCAACCAAATTCTTTTTTTATTTCTCGGCCGACTCCTCAGTCCCCTGCTGATATCGGCGTGTATATTAGAGGAGCTTGCAGCAGAGCTTGTCCTGCCGAATTTATTTCTCCACCTATTTCTGGGCCTGATCCCACTCCTTGCTGCTTTCTATATGGCGGAAAAAATCTTCTTGCGCGACCGTTTTCTCCCCCGGTTTTTTCCACCCTCTGCTTTAGCGCATCGGGACCTTTTATTCGGGTTAGCTCTGGGCTTTTTTCTTTTTGCCCTGCTTTTCTTGGCCTTTTTTGCCCTGGGTTGGGTCCGTTTCGCCTCCGTACCGTTTATCGTGTCGCCCGATCTCTTCTGGATGGCCCTAACCTTTATCGTGGCGGCCCTTTTTGAAGAGTTGTTCTACCGCGGACTCCATTTACCGATCTTTACCGTCCACTGGGGTCTTGCGCCAGCCATTGCTTTCTCCGCTTTTTTCTTCAGTCTTGCGCACCTCAACAACCCGCCCCATAGTTTTGGCGGTTTGCTCACAATTTTAATCGCCGGGGTACTTTTTGCCCTCACTTATTTGGAAACAGGCGCCCTTTATCTCCCGGTGGCGCTCCATTTTAGCTGGAACTTTTGGCAAAACCTCTTCGGTTTTCGGGTCAGCGGTTTCGCTTTCCCCACCCTTTTCCAACTGGAGATTACCGGGCCAACCCTGTGGACCGGCGGAGCATTTGGTCCGGAAGCCGGCCTGGCTGGACTGCTCCTCCTCAGCCTGGCCATCATCGCCACACTACTTTATGGAAACTACCGTCGACGCTCCCTCTTTCATCTACTGGGCCCGGCCCCGCCAACGGAGAAAAACCGCCCCTAAAGGCGGTATCTCTTACGGGCCAACCCCAAGCGCTCATCCGCGTCGCCAACGGACCCCCTGCGGCGTATCCTCCACCACAATGCCCGCGGCCTTTAAGGTGTCCCGGATC
This sequence comes from Bacillota bacterium, assembly GCA_012512605.1. Taxonomy (GTDB): domain Bacteria; phylum Bacillota; class UBA4882; order UBA10575; family UBA10575; genus Capillibacterium. The sequence continues at coordinate 1,262 of JAAZDX010000112.1, read as the reverse complement.
TCGTCGGCGGTTTTGAAATCCCGGTTTTGGCGAGCCTTTTGCCGCTGCTCCACCAGGGAATTGATCTCATCATCGCTGAGACCAGTGGCAGCTGGTTCTTCCGTAAACCAGATCCCAAACACGTCACCGAGCTCTTCCAAGAGGGAAAAGGCATCACGAAGCACCTTTTGGCAGGAAGCCGTCAGGATAAAGTCTTCGCCCAGCGCCCATTTATTGACCTCGCGCACCAATTCATAGAGGATCCCCAAGGCCAAAGCGGTGTTAAAATCATCCTCCATCGCCGCGATAAAGCGGTCCCGCACCTTGGTGACCAATTCGGCTACCGTCGATGGAGCTTCATCCGCCCCCGCCTGTACGGGCGTGGACAGCAGATGCCGCCAGTTCTCCCGGGCGGTTTCCAAGCGGGCTAGCCCATTGGCGGCCGCCGTCAATTCCTCTTCGCCGTAGCTTAAGGGGTTACGATAATGGGTTCCCAGGAGCCAAAAGCGGACCACTTTCGGGGAGAAACGGGCACAAGCCTCGCGAATAGTCACCACATTCCCGAGGGATTTGGACATTTTATCGCCCCGCATCGTAATGAAGGCAGTGTGGAGCCAGTAACGGACGAATGGTTTGGTCCCGCAATAGGCTTCGGCCTGGGCAATCTCATTTTCATGGTGAGGAAAGACCAGGTCCGAACCGCCACCGTGGAAATCAAAGCCACTCCCCAGATACTTTAGGGACATGGCCGAACACTCAATATGCCAGCCGGGGCGGCCTGGTCCCCAGGGCGAATCCCACGCGGGCTCGCCTTCTTTCGCCGCCTTCCACAGGGCAAAATCCATCGGGTTGCGCTTTCGTTCGTCCGTCTCCACGCGGGCGCCACTTAACATCTCATCCAACGGGCGGGCCGAGAGTTTACCGTATTCCGGGAAGGCATCCACGGCAAAATAGACATCGCCCTCAAGCTGGTAGGCATAACCCTTTTCGATCAGCCCTTGCACCATCGCAATGATCTCGGGAATATGCGCCGAGACCCGTGGATAATGGGTCGCCGGCTCCACCCCCAACGCCGCCATGTCTTCGAGGTAAATCTGGGCGAAGCGGTCCGCCAGCGCCAAGGGGTCTTCGCCAGTCAGGTGCCCGTGCTGGATAATTTTATCATCCACATCGGTAAAGTTTTGAACCAGGGTCACCTCATACCCCCGGTAGCGTAAAAAGCGCCGGATACAATCCCTGACCACTGGTGGCCGGGCATTCCCAATGTGGGCGTAGTTGTACGG
>JAAZDX010000111.1 GCA_012512605.1 Bacillota bacterium | reverse complement strand
GAATCGGATATGATCCACAAGCAACAGATGGGCCATAGTCTGGAGGATATTGTGGCGGGCCTTTGTGCCGCTTTGGTTCGAAACTACCTAAACAATGTGGGGAAAGGGAAAGAAATCCGGCCGCCGATTCTGTTCCAAGGGGGCGTAGCGGCGAATGCGGGAATAAAAAAAGCTTTTGAGCAAGAGCTTGGGCACCCGGTGATTGTTCCGGAGTATTACGATACGATGGGGGCCTGGGGTAGTGCCTTATTGGCGCAGGAAGAAAAAGCCGAGTACGGACCGACTAGTTTTCGCGGGTTTCAGCTTAGTGAGGAGGAGATTGTGGTCACTAGTTTTGAGTGCGAGGATTGTCCCAACCGCTGTGAGGTGGTTAAAGTGAAGATTAATCAGCGACCGGTATCCGGCTGGGGCGACCGCTGTGGAAAGTGGCAAAGGATAAACGCTGAGGCCACCGGGTAAAATATACCGGAACGAACAATGGGCTATATTGGAAAGCTTGATACTGGTAACAATGGGTTAATTCCTGATAGTCATTCGCGCTGGCAACCGCCCGTCGTACGTGAAGTGCAGAAAACTAAAGCCAAGTGGGTGACAAGCCCCGAAGGCGGACAGCAACAAGTCTAATCAGCGACGCCTATGGCGGCGGGAGCATGTCAGACTAGTATTTTCTAAGAAGACACGAGGTTTATTAATGAAGAAACGAACTTTTCGCCGTCCCCGGCCCGTGGCCGAATTGCGAAAGGATAAGGAAAAAAAACAGAGCACTCAAGAACAAGATGGGCAGGAGCAGGGGCCGGTCCTAACTCCGGATTTGAAGGCAAATATCGCCTATTTAGAAGGGCGGATCGGGTCCAGTAATGATGTGGTCTTTCGCGAATTTGTCATTCCCCTGTCCGAACCGGTCCGGGCGGTACTTGTTTTTGTTGATGGTCTGGTTAGCGGGAATGCGATCAATGAGTACATCCTCCTGGCATTAACTGCTTTTGAGGGGACGGATGCCGACTGGGCACGGAACCGGCGGAATCTGGTTGAAAACATTAAAGATCATATTTTGACCATTAATGAAGTAAGCACCCAAAACCAGTGGACACCGATTATAACCGCGATTTTGTCCGGCGAGTCCGCTTTACTGTTGGAAGGGGAAGACCAGGCCCTAATCTGTAACACCCGGGGTTGGGAACGGCGGGGGATTGAGGAACCAACTACAGAATCGGCGGTTCGGGGTCCGCGGGTCGGGTTTAGTGAGGTCTTACGTACTAATACCGCCCAGGTGCGACGCTGGATTCGCGACCCGGACCTACGGGTGAAAGGGATAAAACTAGGGGAGCGGACCCAGACCGATGTGGCCGTTGTTTATCTGGAGTCGGTCGCCAACCCCGATCTAGTCGTCGAGGTCGAAAAGCGTCTGCGCAAGATCGAAATCGATGGGGTGTTGGAAAGCGCCTATTTGCAGGAATACATCGAAGATCATCCGTACAGCCTTTTCCCCACCGTCCAGGTCACGGAACGGGTGGACCGGGTGGTGGCAGCGATCCTCGAGGGGAAAGTGGCAGTTCTCGTTGACAATACACCCTTTGTCCTGATCATGCCGATCACCTTCTGGCAGCTTTACTATTCGGCAGAAGATTACTACCACCGGTGGCCGCTGACCATCTTGATCCGGATGATCCGTTTTATCGCTTTTTTCTTCTCGCTTTATCTACCGGCCATCTTTATTGCGCTTGCCGTCCACAATCCAGAGCTGATCCCGTTTAACCTGGCGATTAAAATTGCCGGAACGCGGGAAGGGACTCCTTTTCCCGTTTTTCTCGAAACCTTGTTTATGGAATTGGCCATTGAGATTCTCCGGGAAGCTTCGGTTCGGGTGCCCGGTCCCTTCGGCCAGACCATCGGGATTGTGGGCGGCTTCATCTTAGGTGATACGGCGGTTCGTGCCGGATTAATCTCACCAATCATGACGATTATTGTGGCTTTGACGGCGATCTCTTCTTTTACCGCCCCCAGCTTTGGGGTGGCGATTACCATGCGGATCTTACGTTTCCCGTTAATGTTAATTGGGCAGACTGGTGGGTTATATGGTCTCTCGCTTGCCACCATTTTGCTGTTAATTAATATGACCGGGATCCGTTCATTTGGGATTCCTTTCCTCTCTCCGTTGGTACCTTTAAACCTTTCCGATCTGAAGGATTTCTTGTTTGTTGCGCCGCGTTGGACGATGATTAAACGGCCGCTGATCAACGAACCCCTTGATGTACGGCGGGAGGGCTCCAAAGCAAAAAACTGGTGGGAAGCCCTGTTTAATCCGCCCTACCGTCGGCGCAAAGGAGGCGGCCGGGAAGAATGAAGGAAAGACAGCGCATATTATCCTCCCGCCAGATTACCTTGTTGGTTTTAGGTTTTGGCATTGGGGGCGGGGTTCTAACTCTTCCAAGTTCAGCGGCGGAAGTCTTTGGGGCCTCCGGCTGGCTGCTAGTTTTGGCCTTGGGGGTGTTATACACCGGTGGTGCGTGGATTGCCGCCCGGCTGGCCGCCAAGTTTCCTGAAGAGACGATCATCCAATATAGCCCTCGTCTCCTTGGAAAATGGCTTGGACTCCTGTTCAACCTGGTCTTTCTTCTCCACTTATTATCAGTCATTCCGGTTAACATCCGGATTCTCCAGGAGCTGGTCAACATCTCGCTCCTCCCTGGTGCGCCCACTTGGTTCGTGAGCGGCTCCTATCTTTTAGTCCTGACCTACGGCGCGACCCGCGAGGTCGATCGGATTGCGCAAGTAAATGAGCTTTTGATCGAGATCGCCATGCTGGTCGGTTTATTTGTAGCTCTCACTGCTTTTCAGCATTTTGATCCACTCCATTTACGGCCCCTGTTGAGTAGGGACCAGATCAATCTCGACAAAATTGAGCAGTTGGTTGGGATGACCTTTTCCTTTGGCAGCATTCCAGTGGTGAGCATGGTTGTCCCTTACATCCGCAATCCTCAGCAGGTAACGAAGGCAACCCTAAAGGCCGCTTTCCTCATCACCTTGGTTTATACTTTTTTTACCGTGGCGGTTCTTGGCGTTTTTGGGTACAAAGAAGCGATCGATCTTTCTTGGGTCGCGCTAGAGCTGGCGAAATCCGTAAATGTCCAGGCCGTCATCCTCCAAAGGTTGGATTTAATCCTGATTGTCTCCTGGATCTCAGCCTTATTTACCACTGGTTTAGTCGCTAGTTTCCTGGTGGGCTTGGCCTTAGGCCAATTGTTCCAGGTCCGAAAATATAATGCTTTTCTTTGGGGCTTGGTCCCCGTGGTCTACTTTCTGAGCACATTACTAAAGAACTTCTTTATTTGGAGCCAGGCCAGTTTTTATGTGGCCCTGTCGTCACTGGTGATTACCTTCCTTGGTTACCCTTTGCTTTACCTATTGAGTCTGGGGAAGGGGAAACGCCATGTTTAGAAGGGCGGGGGTTACGGCGAAAAGCAAAAAAGGGTGCTTTCTAGGTTTACTTTTGGTGGTAATTTTGGGCACCTCCGGATGCTGGGAAGGGCGGGAATTGAACGCACGGGCCTTTGTTACCGCGGTCGCTTTCGACCCGCCAGCGGAGGAAGGGGCCGATCCAATGGAATTTCTGCTGAGCATCCAAATTCCCGTACCGGCGAAGATGGGCGGCGACAGTGGGGGACAGGGCGGGGACGGCCCGCCATTTGTGGTCTACGGCACCACCGCTAAGACGGTATCAGTGGGTATCCGTCAGCTTCAACGCCAGTTGGACCGGGAACTTTTTTTCGGCCACACCCAATTGTTTTTAATCAATGCGGAGGTGGCGGCGACGATCGGGGTGGATCAACTGTTGGACCATTTTAAGCGGGACTTTCGGGTGCAACGGATGACTAGGATCGCCATTATCGACGGGGAAGCAAGGGAGATTTTGAATACGCAGCCGCCGATCAGTCAAACCCCATCGGCTTACATAGAAAATCTGCTTTCGCCGCAAAGTGGGGTTGCCATCAATTATATCTCGGATTTCGGTCGCTATCTGGTGGAACAGTCGGACGATGGCATTGAGCCGGTCCTGCCGCGGCTTAAGCCGGGGAAGGAGGCGACGATGACCGGTGGGGCGGCTGTGCTTAAAAACGGGAAGTTTGTTGGTTGGTTGAGTAACTTCGAAACCCGCGGCTTAAATATTATCTTAAACCAAATGATCGGCTCCAACTATGAAGTGGACTGTCCGCTCCATCCCGGGGAGACGATCGTAGTCGGCACGGATGCATTTCGCACCCGCTACCGGTTGCGCGAAGCCAATGGCCAAACTATTTTCCAGATTAAAGTAAGCGGGAAATTTGAAACCATCGAGTTCTCTGATTTCCATGGGCCGCTGGCCGAAATCCAGGATGATTTAGAGCAGAAGGTGAGTGTGGTGATTCAACGGGAGTTGGAACAGACCGTCCGGCGTGCGCAGGAGCTGGGGGCGGATTTCTTGGGTGTGGGGCGTTTTCTGCAAGCCTATAAACCAAAGCTATGGCGACAGGTGAAGAACAACTGGGAACAGGAATTTTTTGCTTTCCCCATTGAAGTGGAGGTCAAGATGGAGTGGGCGATGACGATCCGGAGGTTCGGGGGATGAGCTGGTTGTGGCAGCGGTGGCTTTCTTGGCAGTCAGTCAAGCTATGGGCCCAAGCCCTAAGGGTCCACTTTATTTCTGCTTCTTTGATCCCGGTATTGCTCGGGACGGTTGTCGCTCGGAGCGAAACACCAATCAGCGGCTGGCGTTTTCTTTTGGTGTTGGTGGGGGTTGGTTGTTATCATGGCGGGGCTAACCTCATTAATGACCTTTATGACGAGGAGGCAGACCGGCAAAACCAGCAACCATCCCTGTTTAATGGGGGAAGCCGGGTTTTACCGAACAATCTTGTCTCGGCGGAGCAGATGAAGAAAGCGGCCGCTTTATGCTATGCATTGGGGACGGGCTGCGCTATCGTCTTGGTTTTAACCGGAGGAGGCCTGGTCGCTCTCCTTTACGCCCTGGCCGGATTGGTCTTGGGTTATTTTTATTCGGCACCCCCCCTGCGGCTAGCGGCGACCGGCCTTGGCGAACTCTGTGTGGGTTTGGCTTTTGGCCCTTTTTTGGTGGTCGGAACCACAGCGGTCTTTACCGGACGTTTCCTATCCACCGCCCTCTTTGTTTCCCTTCCGGTTGGGATCTTAATTACCACGGTGATCCTCATCAATGAACTCCCTGATTTGGAAAGCGACCGCCAAGTGGGAAAAGGCACCCTTGTCGTCCGCCTGGGGCGGGAGCGAAGCCTCCTCCTTCTCACCTTCCTCCTGGTTCTGGCTTCTTCTTTAATGTTCGCGGTCTTCATACGGCTGGGTGCTCCCCGGTACTGGATCGGTTCGTTTCTGACCTTGCCTTTGGTCGTTTGGCTGTGGTCCCGGCAGCGCGGCGGGCTAAAGCAAACGCCCCGGTCTGTTCTGGCCAATGCCGGGATGATTCTGCTCCATTTAGCCAGTGGGTTACTACTCATTATTACTCTAGTAAAAAGGGGGAGCTGATTGAAGGGATTAGAGGTTTTTCACCCCGATGCGGCATTGTTGCCCGATGATGTTGATGCGATGATGACACCGCTCCGCAAGATTCTACAGGAGCTTTTAGTAACGCCAGGGAAAGGGTTGCGCGGGGAATTACTAATGCTCTGTGCGGGCGGTCCACCGCTGGCTACCGGCTCTCCCACCCTGAATTCCCTGGTTTTAGGGGTTGAAGTTTTACATTTGGCGACTTTGGTCCATGATGATCTCCTGGACCAGGGGGAGAAGCGCCGGGGACGTCCAGCGGTTTGGAAAAAGTGGGGGGTCAAAACCGCCGTTTTGGTCGGCGACTATCTCTTTGCGGCCGCCTATCGTTTGCTGAGTAACGCGTGTGGGAAGCAAGGAATGGAACGGATTAATTTTCTCCTCCGCGAGATGGTCGCCGGTGAACTGGCCGAGGAGATGGACAAGTTCTGTTTAATCTCGATTGACCGTTATTTGGAACGGATCGAGCGGAAAACAGCCCGTTTTTTTCAGGTCGTCTGTGAACTGGGGGGCGAATATGCTGCTTTATCCCGGGAGGTCCAAGCCGAGTTGGGTGCCTTTGGCCGGGAATTGGGGATGGCTTACCAATTGTTCGATGATTGGCAGGATTTATGCGGTGGGGCGAAGGGAGATGGAAAACCCG
>JAAZDX010000110.1 GCA_012512605.1 Bacillota bacterium | reverse complement strand
CCCTTTGCCCCTGTAGTAAAGCAATCTCCCGGTACGGTGCCCATAACCAACGAGCGGTGATCCGCGCCGCGGTCCGTTGTCAACCCGGAAGCTATCTCTGGATTGAAGACTTGATCATACTCCTCAGGCAGCAGGGTAGTTCCTGTGTTTATCCCGTCCTGAAACGGGAAGACGAAAAATACGTCACGGAAGAGGCTTATGACCATCCGAAGTTTGTCGAAGATATCCTCCGCGATTCCGTGCTTGCCCTGCGCCGCGAACCAAAGGTCTCGTGGTTCCGGTTGGAAGTGGAAAGTTTCGAATCCATCCATAACCACAGCGCCTTTGCTTACTATGAAGAAGAGACTACATCCTTACACCACGGCACAAACGGGCAAAATTCACAATCTTCGCCCGGGGGATAATCCGCCGGATGATCGTGGGTGGTAATATAATCGACGGTTTTTCCGATCTGTTCCTCGGTGGCCCCGAGGTTTTTTTCTGTTAAGGAACAAGGCAGCTTAAGATCGGGGCGGACAAAATAGATCCAAGCTTCCGCCGGGACCTGCTGGAATATTTCACGGATCGCCAGGGCATAAAGGTACACTTGGAAATAATAGCGGTCACGGATCTTCCCCGGCGGTGGCAGGCGACGGTTGGTTTTGAAATCAACCACCACGATCCGACCGTCGGGATAGAAGAGAACGCGGTCAATGACCCCTTTAATGATTACGTTTTGTAGCGCGAGGACAAAGGGAAGCTCATTTTCCACCCGTACCCCCTTTTCCGGCAAGAAAGGACTGGCCAGGTAATTTTGGTACATCAGCTTCACTTGAGCCACCGCGGCTTGCCTTTCTTCCGGCGGCAATGCCTGGAACCAGCCAGCTAAAGCTGACTCTGCTTCGGCCATGCTTAATGGGGGCATGGCGATCAGCCGGTGAAAGACTTCCCCCAGGAGCAGACTGTAATTGGTTGCGATCTTTTCAGCAGTTGGATCATGGGGCGCGGGAACCGTCGCCGGATCGCTCCCCAAGCGGTGTTGCCAGAAAAAACGACGCGGACACTCCTGGAAGGTTAAAAGGGGTGTTAGCGAAAGCCGCCGGGTCGTCTTTTTTTGCGCGGTGTTCGGTAATTCAAGGGCTGAAGCGATCTCTTCCACCCCGGCTTTTTGCTGGTCAAGGACCAGTCCCGGCTGGACCGTCATTGGTACCGACCGAGTGAGCTTTATGAAGTGATGATCAACGGAAAGAAGCCCTTCTTCGGCAATGATTAAACCGGGCCACACCAGTTCTAGCCAGTCCAGCCAGGACCGCCCTTCATCAATAGTCTCAGCCTTAGTCTCCTTTGCGGTGGCGGATAATAATAAATAATCGCGGGCCCGGGTGAGGGCCACATAGAACAGACGCTTTAATTCCGAGATTTCCGCTCTTTTCTCCACATTTTTTAATTCCGCGGTCGCCTCCGTATCCAGCCACGACCCGTTTGGATCCTTAACTTTATGGACAAGCCCCCAATTTTTATGGTAAGCAATGGTTGACCGGAAAGACAGGTTGAATTCCCGATCCAGCTCCGGGATGACCACCACCGGAAACTCCAACCCCTTCGCCGCATGCACCGTCATCATCTGCACATAGTTCCCATTGCCCTGGACAACCGCCGCCTCCCCCTCCCGCACCTCCATGGTGGAAAGATGGCGCAAAAAAGCAACAAAGTCCCGTAGTCCCGAGTAACCTTTTGCCGCAAAATCCTCCGCCCGGAGGATCAGTTTTTCCAGATTAGCCAAACAGCGTTCGCCTTCCGGCAAGGCAGCCACCGCTGCCAAATAACCCGTCTCCACCCAAGCGGCGCGGAGGATCTCCGGGATCGAAAGTAAGTGGGCATTTTGGCTTAAAACAACTAAAAACTGGTGAAGCCGCGCCAGCCGTCGCCTTTCCGCTGCGGGGATTTCCGGCGGATAAGCAGCGGCCTTCCCCCCAGCAAAAAAACCTTTCGTCAGTCCGTCGGGGTGGCCCAACCAGAAAAGGGCCTGGTCCGAAACCTGACAAAAGGGGGATCTTAACACCCCCGCCAACGCAAGGGCATCATCGGGGCACTCGACAAGACGGAGCAGATTCAGCTGGTCTTGAATCTCTTGACGGGCGTAAAACCCAACCCCGGCGGTGACTTGATAAGGGATTCCCTGGGCCCGGAAGGCCTCTTCAAAGGCTTTAAGATGGGTTTTCGTCCGAAAGAGTAAAGCCACATCCCCGTATTGTACAGCGCGGGTGGTTTTCCCGTCACGGATCAGGATTTCTCCCCCCTCCACCAACTGTCTGATCCTGGCCGCCAACAACAACGGTTCATCTTCATCCGCAAGTAAGATTTCGACCCCAGTCTCACGATTCCCGGTTTCCCGGTCCCCATTCGCCTTGGCAGCTGGCACCAACGGGTGATAAGGAAAGGCTTCACTGGCAAAGATTGCACGGCAGAGATGATTGATCACCGCGGCGACCGCCGCTTTGGTCCGATAATTTTTCGCCAAAACCAGAACCTGACCGTCCGCTCCAATCTTTCCGGCGGCCAAATTGGTCATGATCTCCACTTCCGCCCCGCGAAAGCGGTAAATTGACTGTTTCAGATCGCCGACCAGAAACAACCTTCCTGCGCGGTGTCCTTCCCCGCACAAAAGCTGAATGATCTCCCACTGCAGACTGTTGGTATCCTGAAACTCATCAACCATAAAGTAGGCAAAGCGCCTTTGGTATTCCTGGACAATTGCCGGGTGGGCACGGAGCATTTTCCGGACCAAAAAGAGTTGATCCGTAAAGTCCAATTTCCCTTCCAACTGTTTCAGCCGACTGTATTCCCGATCGAAAAGGCGGAGAAAAGCGATGATCACCGGTTTTTGCACCGCCGCTTCCTGGGAAACAAGGGCCATTTTCACCGCCTCAACCTGCTCGTGGACCTCATCGATGGCCGGCCGCAGTTGCTTGTTGAGGTTTCGCGGGAGGTAACCAAGGAGGTCCGTCAGGATCTGCACCTCGTCTTCGGTCAGCCGTTCCAGCTTTTGTAGTTCCTCCTCAAGAAGCGGCCACTGGTCAAAAAGGGCAGTAAGCAGTTCCTGAGCCCGGGGGGTTAGCCTAACCGCACCGGCCTGCTGCTTCAGGTGAAAGAGGGCACTTTTTAGCCTCTTTTTGGCTGCTGCTAATTTCTGGTGGAACCCACCTTCCGAAGCGGATGGCGTCAGCTTTTCTATCTCCACCCCTGCTTCCTTCAAAGTACAATATAAAGCCGGAAGCTGCTCCAGGAAGAAATGGGAACCCAATCCCAGGACCACCGAAAGATTGGACCCATCCTCGTCCGCAGCCAACAGCGCGCTTAAGGCGGCTTTGGCCGCTTTTGCTTTAAACAGATACTCCTCCCCTTCATCCAGGATCTTCCCTTGCGGGTCGATGCCGGCTTCCACAGGGTGTTGCCGTAAAAGCGCCAAACATAAACCATGAATCGTCGTGATTTTGGCCGCCACCTCCAACAACTCCACCTGCCGGGACCAATATTCCCTTTCCGGACCGGCGCTCTTTTGGTAGATGGCCTTCAGTTCTGTTCTGATCCGGTCCCGCATTTCCGCGGCAGCTTTGTTGGTGAAAGTAACCGCCACGATCTGGGGAACTTCGCATTTTCGCGTCTGCAATAAATACAAATATTTTTCGGTCAAGACTCTGGTTTTACCGGTGCCGGCCCCGGCCATCACCAGCAGATCCGTGGAAAATTCCTCAACAGCCCGTTGTTGTTCCTCATTCAGTTTCATCTTGATCCTCCCTTCCCCAGACCCCTTGCCGACAAATGGACCGAAACTCACAGTAGCTTGGGCACATCTTAGGCGGACAGAAGGGAAAAGCCCCCTCTAAAATAGCGTAGTACGATTGAAGCGCTTCGGTCACCGCCCTTTCCAGCGTCTCTGCCCAGGCCTCATCCGTGAGGGTGTTTCGGTTTTTAATCCCAAAGGCCTGCGCTTTTTGGTGCCAAATTCCCCGTAACCGGTTGGTCGGTTGTAGACTGTAATAGGCGGCACCCATTGGCTCTCCCTCCGGTAGAAATAGGCGACTCACCGCTAGCAGATATAGGGGGAGCTGGAGGCGTTTACCGCTGACAATCTCCGCTTGCGACGGCGGTCTCCCGGTTTTGTAGTCATAGACGATGAAATTACCGGCCCTGTCTGTATCAACCCGGTCGATCTTGCCCCAAAGCTTTAACGGCGGCCCGTCGGGGAAAACGTCGTCCGCAGCCAAGACCAGCGGTTGTCGGTTGGAACTGGCGTCGGTTTCGTGTTTGAGTCCGCCGAAGCCCAGCTCGAAATAGCGGGGGGTAAAACGGCCGCCGGTCTTTTCCCCCCACTCCACTTCTTCTTTCACAACTCTAGTTAATACGGTAATTAAGTTTTCCCGACCTAATACTAATAAATTGTGGTGGAGCATTGATTTTGCCGCGTCGGCCTGCGGGTAATACTCTTGGACTAAGGCCCGGATTTCCGCAAGATAGGTGTCTATCGATTCCCGCTGTAAAGGCTGGCCCCGGTGGCGGTGGAAAAATTCTTTCAATACAAGATGGGCGATACTGCCTTCGGTCAACCGGGAAGGGATGATCTCCGGTTCGCCGAAAGGATCGATCTTGAGCCACCGCCGACAAAAATAGAGGAAAGGACAGGTCCCATACTCCTCTAAAGCCGAAATGCTAAAGGGCTTGTCCCCCAATTTGGCCCGGAGAAGCTGCGCTTCCGCCGGGCCTAAGTAACCGTTGCGGGCACGGCCGGCCCGTCGCCGCGCCAACGTGGCCTGGATCTTTTCTTCCACCTCCACCTCCAAAGCTGGCGTATTAAACGCACAAAGGGGGGCAATTAAGCTCCCGGTCTCCACTTCGTTAATCTGTTGGCCGGTTGGTAACAGCTTGAGCACGTCGTCCCAGAAGGAACTGGGATTAACTTCTTCTCCTTCCGCATTAGTCTGGCTGCAAGTGAGGACCAATTTTTCCCGGGCGGTCTTCAGAACATACGAAAAGAGTAAACGTTCCCTTAATAATTGCTGGCGATTGGTCGGCAGGAAGGAGGCAAGGGGCCCATCTTGGACCGTTTCTTCCCTTAAAAGCCAACCCGTCGGGGTTAAAGCCGGGACGACTCCCTCGTTGAGACCGACGACAAAGGAAACTCGAAAGCTGAGTCCCCGCGCCGCGGTTGGGGTTAATATGCGGACGCCGCTTCGCCAAGAAGTCGGTTTAACCGTAAACTCCTGGGTCAGCATGGATTCGAGGGTTAAGTAGAAATCGGCCAGTTCGACTTCTTTTGGGGCAAAGGAGGCCGCTAAATTCTGGGCTTTCTGTACGAGACCCCTTAACTTACCAAGGAAGGAAGTCTGTAGAAATCTGGCTTGTTGTAATGGGGCCGCTTCGGTTTGTGGCAGAAAATTGTTTGCAAGTAAGGGATGATCTAGCCAGTCCAGACAGAGTTGGAAATAATGTCCGTAAGTAGCTTGGCGCGGGATTTGCGCGAGAAAAGCAAGGAGCGCTTTACTTTGGGCCCCCTTTTCTTCCTCCGCCGCGTAAATCTCGGCAAGATTTTCTTCCCATTCGCCCAAAGTTGCTGGAGGGTCAACCCGGTAGAGCTGTTCCGGCGGATAGATTCCGCCCCAGCGCAGGTATTTAACCATCTCAGCCCAATCAAAAGCAGTGATAATGACGCGAAAGGGTTGTAGTAAAGCCTTCGCCGCCGCTTCTTGCGCTAAAAAGCCGCTAATTTGGGCCGTCACTGGAATCCCGAACGAAGATAGGATTTGGTAAGCTTCATCAACGGAGTATGGCGTTATGACCCCAATCTCTTCGGGCGTAAGGGTCGGATCGGCCATTAATAACCTTTTTAGTTCATTGGCCACCGCAACCAGCTCGTGGCGGCTCCCCCCTTTTACTTTAAGTAAATCAACACTCCCGTCGGGATCAGGGGGCAGAGACCCTGGGGGGGCGGCCCACATATGCTGCTGCAGATAGGTCAGTAAAAGGCGACCCTCAGTTGTTTCCTCTTCCGCTTTAGGCCCAGAAGAAACGAGCTCTACTTTCTGGTCCCCGTTCTGGAGCGTGGGCAGAGGCAGTCCTTTCCGGTCGGCTAACCCGTAGTCAAAGACCACCGTCACCGGCACCTGGTTGCTGAGCTTATGTAAAAGGGCCTCTTGTTGCCAGGTAAAATCGGTAAACCCGATGACGAAGAGATGTTTTCCCCTTAACCATTGGGTAGCATTGGCGCTTTCGGTAACCAAACGGAACTTTTCTTCCCCATCCGCTAGATGCCGTTCGGTTAGTAACTGTTGATAGCGTTCATAGACCGCGGCCAACTCCCGCAAAGGTTGATTCGCCGCCCGCACCAGGTTGCCAAAGGAAGCCGGATCAAGGCCCGCCCGCTTCAGAAGGCTAATTTCCTGACGGAGGGCAGTGTAAAAACCGACCGCCGGAAAAGCTTGTACCAGATAAGGAATCTTCCCCTCCTGTGCCAGCTCGGAAAGGGCTAAACATAAAAGGAAGACGCCGCCCCCGGCTGTTAAGTCGGTTAGGTCCGGACGGGTTTCTTGCAAAAGATCCCGGATAAAACCATCAAATAAGAGAAAACGAACCCCAGCCCAACTGCCGAAGGCCGGGAGTAACTGTTCTTCCCAGTACTCCAAGAGCGTTTGGGTGGGAAAAATGAGTACCGGTCGCCGGTCCCTGGGCTTGTGCCATTCTTCCCCAATCAGATCCCGGATCGAACCAACCGGGTCCCGGTAGAGATCGGGATGTCCAATAATTTGCAGCATAAACTCCGCCCCCATCCTGATTCTTGTGATCAGGTTCTTGTTGCGGGCGTCATTTTCCTGCTGGAAGATTGCTTGTCCCCAAAACATGGTGTAAGATAGTCCTAGAGGCTGGATGTTGAAAGGAAGTTAGAAGATGGAGAGTAAACGTTTGTACCGTTCCCGTAAAGAACGGATGATTGGCGGGGTGGCCGGGGGGTTAGCCGATTATTTTAACGATGATGTCACTGTGGTCCGGTTACTATGGATCATGGCTTTTTTTATGGGCGGTGGTATTGCTTATCTGATTGCCTGGATCATCATTCCGGAAGAGCCTTTTGTCCTAAATAACAACGACAACCGGGAAAGAACGGAAGGACAGGAGAGCCCGGAGGACCGGGAGCGACGGTGGCGCCGTGGCGGCGTGCTCCTGATTGTGCTAGGGATCTTTTTTCTGTTGCGCGCCTTACTCCCTTTACCCCGTTTTCGTGACTTGATCCCCTTCTTCCTCATTATCCTCGGAATCTTCATTCTCTTCGGCGGTTTTAACCGTAACGGTTAAAATTATTGGTGAATACATTTCTAAGACAGCAAGCGCTAATAATGCCGCTTGCCAGCAATCCGGCAAAGAAACGCGCTACTTAATTTTCATCCTTGCACGTGTCCCAGCTTGGCAGCGTAGGCCACTACTTAATAATCCCCTCCTCGGTAAGGACCGCATCAACTTTTATGTCGTGGGGGTCAACGGGGAGGGCCGCGGCGATCTGGATTTGAAAAGCGAGCCCAATTTTGACGGCACTCGGTTTAATCATCGACAGGTAACGGTCATAATACCCGCCCCCGCGGCCCAACCGGTTACCCTGTCGGTCAAAGGCAAGACCGGGAATGAAGAACAGCTCAATCTCCTCCGGGCAACATAGCTGTCCGTTCCGGGGTTCTAAAATTCCATAGACCCCCGGCGTTAAAGTCTCGAGACGGTCAACGCGCCGGAATTCCATCTTCCGGTTTTGTTGGTCCACAACGGGCAGGGCTAATGTAAAGCCCGCCTTTAGTAAACCCGCCAAGAGCGGCTGGGTGACCACTTCGTGACCGAACGAGGAATAAGCGGCCACTACTTGCTTGTTCAGTAAAACCGGTAAGTCTAACGCCAAAGCGCAAATCACTGCACTCCGCCGCCGGGCTTCCGCTTTCGGCAACTGCCCAAGCCGGGCTTGGTAGGCGGCGCGCAGCTTGATTTTTTCATTTTTTACCGTTGATTTCAATGACACAAGCCCCCTTAGGTTCATCCTCGTTTCCCAAAAGGATCAAAGAAACCCCGCCATGTCGTTTACGGCTGAAGGTTACCTGAACCCGCTCTCACAGGTGGGTGCCTACCCAGACGCTTTATGTGTCCTTCTTGCACAAAGGCTTACACGCCACGTCCAGAGTTCAGCTCCCTAGGTAAATGTGTTGGTTCTAAACATCAGCTTCGTCACGCGCACAGCAGGGTTTCGCTAGTTGTTTCTATCACGATCATACCATAGGAGGGCTTATTCTTGCAAGCATTCGCTTGCCGATGCGGCTTTCCTATACTTGGTAACCAAATGCACCTCATCCAGCTGTTCTTTGGTTACCTGGGAAGGGGCCATGGTCATCAAACAGGTCGCGCTGGTCGTCTTCGGAAAGGCGATCACATCACGCATACTGTCGGCCCCCGCCAGCAGCATCACCAAACGGTCCAATCCCAGCGCGATGCCACCGTGGGGCGGGGTACCGTATTCAAAAGCTTCCAGTAAAAAGCCGAATTTTTCCTGCACCACATCGGGGGGTAAGCCCAGCGTGGCAAAGATTTTCTCTTGGAGGCTGCGCTCGTGAATACGGATGCTGCCGCTCCCCAATTCCATGCCATTCATCACCAGATCGTAGGCGTTCGCCCGAACCTGTAACGGATCGGAATCCAAGAGCACCTTCTCTTCCGGCAAGGGCGCGGTAAAGGGATGGTGCATCGAAACCAGGCGGTTGGTGGTCGGATCCTTTTCAAATAACGGGAAGTTCAAGACCCACAATAAATTGTATTGGTTTTTCGGAATCAGATTTAACCGGCGGCCAAACTCAAGCCGTAAGGCCCCTAGTGCCGTGAGGGCTTGGGTTGGGTTCTGATCGGCAATGATGATGACTAAATCACCGTCTTCCGCCCCAAGCTCTGTAAAGATCTTCGCCAACTGGTCAGGAGTGAAAAACTTGCTGATCGGCGATCTAACTTTTCCTTCGGTTAAGGCGAGATATGCCACGCCTTGCGCACCGTACTTCTCCGCCAACGGTGTTAAGGCGTCAAGCTCCCGGCGGGTATATGCGCCGCAACCGGGGGCGTTAAAGGCCACTACTTTCCCCCCTTGGGCTACGGTCTTACGGAACACGCCGAACTCCCCCGCGGCTACCAAGGCGGAGATATCTTTCAGTTCCATCCCGAACCGGGTATCCGGTTTATCACTACCAAAACGGTTCATGGCTTCTTCATAGTCCAAACGGGGGAAAGGCCGGGG
>JAAZDX010000109.1 GCA_012512605.1 Bacillota bacterium | reverse complement strand
GGCGGTTGGATGCCTTTTTTTACGATCTCCTCTGGTGGGAAGGGGCAGGCGTCGGGAGCGCACCCGCCACTCAGTGGGAGGCCATCAACCAGCTTAAAGGGTGGGGCTTTAAAGTCAACCCGGAGTCGGCCTTATGTTCTTCCATCGAAGAAGTAATTGTCTTTTGTCGTCGTTGGCAAGAGGAGCGCTTTGCTTTGCCCTATGAGATCGACGGGATTGTGGTAAAACTAAACTCCCTTACCGCCCAGGAGGCGCTGGGGACAACGGCGAAAGCGCCCCGGAGCAAGGTGGCCTTTAAATTCCCCGCCGAGGAAGTGGAGACCAAAGTTCAGGACATTATGATCAGTGTGGGGCGGACGGGGGCGCTGACCCCCCTGGCGTTGCTCACTCCGGTCCAGGTTGGCGGTTCTCTAGTCAGCCGCGCGTCCCTCCATAATGAGGATTACATCAGGGCGAAGGAGATCCGGATTGGTGATCCGGTGATTATCCGAAAAGCGGGGGAGATCATCCCTGAAGTGGTGCGGGTAGTCAAGGAGAAACGTACCGGGGAAGAAGTGGAATTCCACTTTCCGACGGCTTGTCCTGTCTGTGGCTCGGCCGTTGCCCGGGACCCGGAAGGGGTGGTGATCCGTTGTTTGAGTGCAGCCTGCCCCGCTCAGCTCCGCGAGTTTATCCTGCATTTTGCTTCCCGGTCGGCGATGAATATTGAAGGTTTAGGACCGGCGATCATTGATATGCTGCTGGAGAAAGAGTTGATTAAGGACCCAGCCGATTTATATAGCTTAGAGTTTAGTGACCTGGTGACCCTAGAGCGCTTTGGGGAGAAATCGGCCCGGAATTTGCTGACGGCCATTGCCCGCAGTAAAGAGGTGCCCTTTGAGCGTGTCCTTTTCGCCCTTGGGATTAGGCATGTCGGGGCGGAGATGGCGCGGCGGCTGGCCAATGCCTTCCTTAGTATCGACCGTTTGCTGGCGGCGACACCGGAAGAACTGCTGGCGGTCCCCGATGTCGGTGCCGCAATTGCCGATAGTATCAGGGCCTATGCCGCAGAAGCGCAGAACCGAAAACTGATCGAAAAATTAAGAACCGCTGGATTACAGATGACGGCGGCCCCGGAGACGCCGGGGGACGAATTGCCCCTCGATGGGAAGACCTTTGTCCTAACGGGGACCCTTGCGACGATGCCCCGTCGTGCGGCGGAAGAAGCCATCCGGCGTTTGGGCGGAAAACCCGGTTCGGCGGTTAGTCGCCGTACCGATTATGTGGTGGTTGGCCAGGATCCGGGGTCTAAGTACCAAAAAGCCCAGGAGTTAGGGGTTACGATCTTAACGGAGGAGGAGTTTATCCAGCTTTTAGCAGACTCCGCTCGCCGTGAGGGATAAAAGTGTAAAGCGCGGACTTGGGACGAGGCGAGCGTGGATCGTAAGAATTAGCTTGGAGGATTATTGTGGATGTAAGCGACCGGTGACGAGTGGCGGGTCATATTCAGGATAATAGGGGAAGGAGTGAGCGGATGGTTCTGAACAAAGAACAAGTACGGGCTTTGGCGGCCAGTGCCCGGTTGGGTGTTAGTGAGGAGGAGCTTACGGCTTTAACGTCCGCCATCAATCGTGCTTGTCAATACATAGTAGAAATTCGGAAGGCCCCTGTTCCGGAAGGAAGACCGCCGGTTTTCGGTGGTGAACCGACCACCACGGGGCGCGAGGACCAGGTACAGCCCTCCTGGCCCCGGGAGGCCGTCTTGCGGAATGCACCGGAGCAGGCTCAGTTTTGTTTTCAAACGCCGCGGATTTTAGAGGACTAATCTTGTATGGGCGCGGAAAACGGAGAAGGGGATAAAGCATGGAGATTACCGAGATGAACGTGGCTGCCTTAAGAGAGGCATTGGACCGGCGAAAAATATCTGCAGTGGAGCTGGCCACCTTTTATCTGGACCGGATCGCGCAGCTTGATCCAAAGCTTAAAGCCTTTATTACCGTCCCGCGGGCGGAGGCACTGCAGATGGCGGCCGCTGCCGACCGGCGGATTGCTGCTCAGGAAGGTGTTACGGTGCTCACCGGGATCCCGGTGGCGATCAAAGATAATATTTGTACCGAAGGGATCCGGACGACCTGTGGTTCCCGGCTGCTGGCGGATTATTATCCAATTTTTGACGCCACGGTGGTGGCGAAGTTAAAACAGGCTGGTGCCGTGCTTCTTGGCAAGACCAACCTGGATGAGTTCGCGATGGGATCGGCAACGAAATATTCATTTTATGGGTTAACGCGGAATCCGTGGGACCGGAACCGGGTGGCTGGTGGTTCCAGCGGTGGTTCGGCAGCGGCGGTTGCTGCGGGAATGGTGCCCCTGGCTTTAGGCAGTGATACCGGCGGTTCGATCCGTCAACCGGCGGCTTTTTGT
This sequence comes from Bacillota bacterium, assembly GCA_012512605.1. GTDB lineage: Bacteria > Bacillota > UBA4882 > UBA10575 > UBA10575 > Capillibacterium. The sequence goes on along the minus strand of JAAZDX010000109.1, from coordinate 3,927 downwards.
GGAGTCTGGGGATTAAAACCAACCTATGGCCGGGTTTCCCGTTACGGTTTGGTCCCTTATGCCCCGTCCTTCGACCAGATTGGGCCGATGGCCCGGAACGCGCAGGACCTTTTCCTTTTGTTCCAGGGGATTGCCGGTTATGACCCCTTGGATCCGACTTCTCTCCCCGCGCCAGGAGAAACCGATGGCGATCTTTCCGCTTCAATCCAAGGATTACGGGTGGGGCTCCCCCGGGAATTTTTTGGGGCGGGGCTGGACGCAAAAGTTAAAGAACGGGTGTTGGCGGTGGCTAAGGTTTTGGCGGAAGCCGGGTGTGAGCTTATGGAGCTTTCCTTGCCGTCAATGGCTTATGCGAATTCTGCCTATTATCTCCTGGCTTATGCGGAAGCCAGCTCAAGTATGGCCCGGTATGATGGGGTTCGCTACGGAAGCCGGACGGGTGCCGAAAAAGGGATTGTGGGGATGATGACCACGACCCGGCAGGGTTTGGGGTTGGAGGTTAAACGCCGTATTCTGTTGGGAACCTATTTTTTAAGCGCCGACTGCTACGAAGACTATTATCAACAGGCGCAAAAGGTCCGAACTTGGATGAAACAGGATTTTGCTGCCGCGTACCGCCGTTGCGATCTGCTCTTAACCCCGACGACGGCGGCACCGGCCTTTCGGATTGAGGGCGAAGCTGAGGATGAACGGGCATTAGCTTTGACGGAACAATATACGGTGGCGGCGAATCTTACGGGCAACCCCGCCCTTTCCTTCCCTTGCGGACGGCTTAACCACTTACCGGTGGGGGCCCAGCTCATGGGTCCGGCGGGGACCGAAGACCTTTTGTTCCGCGTGGCAACGGTTTATGCGGAAAGAGCGCCGGAGATGGCTTTACCGGGGAGGACGGCGCGGGATGTGGGTGAGCAAATTGAGGTATGAAACGGTAATCGGTCTGGAAGTGCATGTGGAATTAAAGACGAAAGCAAAATTATGGTGTGGTTGTTCCACCCAATTTGGGGCCGAACCCAATACACAGGTTTGCCCGGTTTGTCTGGGGCTACCCGGCGGGTTGCCGATCTTGAACAAGAAGGCAGTGGAGTTGGCCCTCACCACCGGTTTGGCTTTAAACTGCGTGCTGGCGGAGGATTGTCGGTTTGACCGGAAGCATTACTTTTACCCGGACTTGCCGAAAGGTTATCAGATTACCCAGTTTTACCAACCAATTGGGCGGGAGGGCTGGTTGGAAGTGGAGTTTGCCGATGGCCCACGTCGTGTTCGGATTAAAGAGATCCATTTGGAGGAAGAAGCGGGGCGTACTTACCATTTACCGCCGGGCCCGGACGGGGTAGCCGCATCCCTTTTGGATTATAACCGGAGTGGAATTCCGTTGTTGGAGATCGTGACCGCGCCGGAGTTGTCTTCGCCGGAGCAGGCCCGTGTTTTTTTGGAAGAGCTGAAAGCGGTTTTGGAGTGTTTGGAGGTCTCCGATGCCAAGATGGAAGAGGGTTCGTTTCGTTGTGACGCTAATCTTTCCGTCCGTCGTCCTGGGGAGGAACTGGGTAAAAGGGTTGAGCTGAAGAACCTGAATTCTTTCCGCGCCATCGAAGCAGGGTTGGTCTATGAAGAGGGACGGCAACGGGCACTGCTGGCGAAAGGGGAACCCCTACGGGGCGAAGAAGTACGCGCGTGGGACGAGGAGAAAGGGATCACCGTTTATATGCGGGAAAAGGAGCAGGCTGCTGATTACCGGTATTTTCCCGAACCCGAAATTCCCGCCTTTGTGCTCGTCGGGGATTGGATAGAAGCTTTACGGACTAACCTTCCGGAAATACCACTGGAAAAACGCCGGCGTTACCGTGAAGTTTATCAGCTTGCGACCGCTGATGCGGCATTGCTGAGCAGGAGAAAGGCAGAGGCGGCCTTCTTTGAAGCAACCCTCCAGTATTATCAGGGGGGCGCGCAGACCGTGGCCAACTGGATCCTGGGTGAATTGACCCGGTTAATGAAGGAGACGAAAAAGGAGGTTGCAGACCTTCCGTTTAGCGCGGAGGATTTTGCGGCCCTGCTTAATTTCCAGGATCAGAAGGTGATCAGCAGTAAGATTGCCAAAGCGGTCTTGGCCGAGATGTTTCGGACCGGAACAGAACCAGCAGCCATTATCGAACAGCGCGGCTGGCAGCAGATTACCGATCCCTCTGCCGTCAAAATGCTCGTCCGTGAGACGTTGGCCGCCAATTCTTCCGCCGTCCAGGATTACTTGGGCGGTAAACAAAAGGCCTTTGCTTTTTTTGTCGGTGATGTGATGCGAAAGAGCAAAGGGCGGGCCAACCCGGAGCTTTTAAACGAAATCCTCCGGGCGGAGCTGGAAAGGTGTCGGTCGGTTGGTAACAGGGAGTATCAAGGCGATAAACAATAAGTTGCGACAAAAATAAATCCGAAGCATAAACAACCAAAAACCCGAATAATTTCTAATCTGGAATTTAATTGGCGAGGCCTTCCGGGGCATCTTGGTCGGCGGATTTAGGCTTAGGCTCAAGTTTTACTTTTCGCGTTTTTATCCCCCAGTAACATACATACTTCATTTTTTCTTGGGTAACGATAAAAGGGAAACGGAGGGGATAAAATGCCGAAAAGAAGATGGATGATCCTGTTGGCTTTTCTTTTAACGGTACTTTGGTTGGTGCCGGCCAGCGCCAATTGGACCTACACGGTGCGGCGGGGCGATACATTGTACCGAATTGCGCGCCGGGTCGGGGTTAGCGTCAATACTTTACGGAGTTGGAATGGCTTATGGACGAATCATCTCCGGGTCGGTCAGCGGATCACCATCCCGACGCAGACGACGGCAAGGGCAGCGGGGGGGTCCCGGGCTGGTGTGGATCGTTATTTGCTCGCCCGCTTGGTACATGCCGAAGCGGAATCCGAACCGTACAGCGGTAAAGTAGCGGTGGCGGCGGTCATTCTGAACCGAATCGAGAGCCCCAAATTCCCGAACACGCTGGCCGGGGTGGTTTACCAGCCTTTAGCCTTTGAGTCGGTGGCCAACGGCCGGATTTACACCAACCCCAGCAGTGATTCGATCAAAGCCGCTGGCGATGCGATTAACGGTTGGGACCCAACCGGCGGTGCGTTGTTCTTTTGGAATCCGTCGAAACCGGTCAGCCGGTGGATCTGGTCCCGGCGGATCATCACCCGTATTGGGCGGCATGTCTTCGGTCTCTAGTTTTACCAGTAACCGGCTTGCCGTTTAAAAGCTGGTTCAAAAGGTAATAATAGCAAGGAAGGTCGAGTCGGGAAAAGGATTAGAAGAGGGGTGATGATCGATGGTGAACTGGAACAGTTGGCTCAGGCGGACGGTTTTTACCTTCCTAGCCCTCTTTTTCCTGGCGTACCTGGTGCCGGGACTGTCCGCCTTTACCGTTACTCATCTCTTGTTGGTCAGCCTACTGTCGGCTTTTTTGGCGACTGTTGGCGAAAACGTAATTCTGGCCGATACACCCGCCAAGAAGAGTGTGCTCTTCTTTGCGGTAGTGGGCCTGACCATTTATTTTTATGCTTTTGTCTTCATGCGGGAGCGCCTTTCGCTGGTGGGCGTGGTGTTGGCGGCCGTGCTGATTTCGGTCCTCGACTACTTTAGCCAAGCCCAAGTGGGAGCGGACACGGGCCGGGGCGTGACCATTGAAGACAATACCGAGCCCAACGAAGACAATACCGAGCCCAACCCCGAGCATCAGGAATAGAAAACCAGTTGATCGCGGCGGGAATATCCGATAGAATAATAAACAAATCGGTATAAAATTTCTGGGATATGCGACGGTCTGCTTTTTGAACCTACAGCAGTACAACGGGAGATTTATATTTAAACGTGGATATCGGGCCCCATGAAGAACAGGGGATGGTAGAAGCGTTTATGCGATCACCCACCTATCCGAAGGATAGGTG
>JAAZDX010000108.1 GCA_012512605.1 Bacillota bacterium | reverse complement strand
CACCTGGGAGACCCAGGAATTCCTGGACATCGGGCAAGAGGCGGTGGAGGGCGCCGTCTTTTCAACCTTCTTTGCCACCGAGACGCCAATCACCGCGGAGTCGGCGAAATTCATCGATGCTTACCGTGCCGAGTACAATAAGGAACCGGCGGCGGTGGCGGCCCTTGGCTACGACGCCTACATTCTGATTCTGGATGCGATTAAACGGGCTGGTACGACCGATCGGATCAAACTACGGGATGCGATCGCAAAGACCGAAAACTTCCCCGGTGCCGCCGGAATCATCACTCTTGATGAAAACGGTGATGCGGTTAAAAATGCCGTGATCAAAGTAGTGAAGGACCAGAAATTCACCTATTTGGATACGATCGCGCCACAACAATAATAAAATAGGATAAGTGCAAAAGACCTGCTTCCTTCGGAGCTCCCGGGGAAGCAGGTCTTTATAGAAAATATAAATCGGGGTGTTTATATGACCTTAGATCTATTCCTCCAACACCTGAGCAACGGAATCTCCCTGGGTAGTTTATACGCCTTGATTGCCATCGGCTATACCATGGTCTACGGAATCCTCCGTCTGATCAACTTCGCCCACGGCGATATTTTTATGATGGCCACCTATTTTGCCTTTTTCGGGATTGCCACCTTCCGGATTCCGTGGTTCATCACCTTCCCTCTGGTGCTGCTGCTCACCGCCGCCCTTGGGATGGGGGTGGAGGCCGGTGCTTACCGGCCACTCCGTGGTGCGCCGAAAATTTCGCTCCTGATCTCCGCGATTGGGGCCTCCTTTTTCCTGGAAAACCTGACCATCGTCCTCTTCGGCGGTGTACCCAAGCCTTTTCCCGCCCCCAAGCTTTTCACCGACGTGGTGCAGGTGGGCACCGTCGCCATCCAAAAGCTGACTTTCTACATTCCAATTGTGACCGTCCTCTCCTTGTTGGGCTTGGTGTATTTGATCAATAAAACCAAGACCGGCATGGCGATGCGGGCGGTTTCGATGGACCAAGAAACTGCCCAAGTGATGGGGATCAACATTAACCGGACCATCTCTTTTACCTTTGGTATGGGTTCTTTGCTCGCCGCGGTGGGTGGGATTATGTGGGGGATGAAGTTTCCCCAAATCCAACCGCTGATGGGGGTTGTTCCCGGATTGAAATGTTTCATTGCGGCGGTGATTGGCGGTTTTATCCTCGGAATTGGCGAGATTATGCTGGTCGCTTTTCTGCCTAACCTCACCGGTTATCGCGATGCTTTTGCCTTTGTTTTGTTGATTCTGATTCTCATGTCGAAACCAACGGGGATTTTAGGCGAGAAAACAGCGGAGAAGGTGTGAGCATGGAGATAAAAACCAGAAATCGAATCTTGACGACGGTCTCAGTCCTCTTGTTGGTGGGGTTCATTTATTTTGCCGATAACCATCTGGATTTATATATTGTGCGGATTCTAAATGTCTGCGCCATCTACGCGATTTTAGGGATGAGTATGAACCTGATTAACGGGTTTACTGGTCTTTTTTCTTTGGGGCATGCGGGGTTCATGGCGGTTGGGGCCTATACCACTGCGCTTTTGACGATGTCGCCCGCGGTCAAAAAGCAGATTTACTACCTGGCGCCCCTGATAAAGCCCTTAGACCAGATCAACCTGGCCTTTCCTTTAGCCCTCCTGGTCGGCGGCCTCCTGGCGGCGGTGGTGGGCGCTTTAATCGCCGCACCCGTCCTGCGCCTCAAAGGCGACTACTTGGCCATCGCGACGCTGGGTTTTGCCGAGATTATCCGGGTGGTCTTCACTAATACCCAGACCATTACCAACGGCGCTTTAGGCCTCAAGGGCATCCCCGCCCTGACCAATTTGTGGTGGAGTTTCGGTACGACCGCCTTTACCCTCGTGGTTTTACGCTCCCTGATCAACAGTAGTTATGGGCGGGCTTTGAAGGCGATCCGGGAAGATGAGATTGCCGCCGAAAGTATGGGGATCAATCTGGCGCGCCACAAAACCCTTTCTTTTGTGATCGGCGCTTTCTTTGCCGGGGTTGGCGGTGGCCTCCTGGGGAACCTCTTGGGGACGATTGATCCGAAGATGTTTAGCTCGATGTTTACTTTCAACATCCTCTTAATCGTGGTCTTGGGCGGGATGGGGAGCTTTACCGGCTCGATCATCTCCGCGTTTATTGTCACCATTGCCAACGAGGTCTTGCGTGTTTTGGACGAGTCCATCAACCTGGGCTTTGTGGTGATCAACGGGAAAGTGGGGATGCGCTCGGTTGTTTTCTCCGCTTTGCTCATGTTTGTCGAGCTTTTTTACCGGCATGGTCTGATGGGGACCAAGGAGTTTAGCTGGGACCTGCTCATGACGAGCAAGGCTTACCAGCGCACACGGGGCCTTTTTCAACGGAGCCAGCCGAAAGGGGGGGTTGACCGATGAGTCTCCTGAAAATTGAGGACGTCACCATGAACTTTGGCGGTTTAACCGCCCTCAAAAGTTTCCAGCTGGAGCTGGCACCCGGCGAGATTGTCAGTCTGATTGGTCCGAATGGAGCGGGAAAAACCACCGTCTTTAACATCATCACTGGCGTGTATGAGCCGACCCAAGGACGGGTTTTCTTTATGGATCGGGAGATTACAGGACTGCGTCCGGACTTGATTACCAAGGCCGGAATTGCGCGAACCTTTCAGAATATAAGGTTATTTAAGGGTTTAAGCGTCATGGAAAATGTCCTGATTGCCAACCATCTCCATCTCAAAGCAAACTACCTGGAAGCTGTCTTTAAACTGCCCAGCTACCGGCGGGAAGAACGGAGGATGCACGAAAAAGCCCTGACCTTACTGGAAAGGGTGGGTCTGTTTGATCTTAAGGATGAGCAAGCTAGCGCGCTGCCGTACGGACTGCAAAGGCGACTGGAGATCGCCCGTGCTTTGGCCACCGACCCCAAACTCTTGCTCCTTGACGAGCCGGCAGCAGGAATGAACCCGAAGGAAGCCGAGGATTTGACCGCGTTTATTAAAGAGATCCAGACCGAGTTTGATCTGACCGTCTTCCTCATCGAACACCATATGGATGTGGTGATGAACATCTCCGAACGGATCTATGTTCTTGACTACGGGATGATGATCGCCAGCGGTAAACCGGCAGAGGTACAGAATAACCAAAGAGTGATCGAAGCCTATCTGGGGGTAAATGAAAATGCTGAAGATTGAAGACTTGGTGGTCGCCTACGGGGGCATTGAGGCGCTAAAAGGGATCAGCCTGGAGGTTAAAGAGGGCCAGATCGTTACCTTAGTAGGGGCGAACGGGGCGGGGAAAAGCACCACTTTGCGGACGGTGATCGGGCTGGTAAAACCGGTCAGCGGGCGGGTGTTGTTCAGGGGCCACGACCTGTTGGCCGAGAAGACCCATCTGATGGCCAGGCATAATATTACTTTGGTCCCCGAGGGGAGAAGGATCTTCCCCAAACTGACCGTCCTGGAGAATTTGCGGATCGGGGCGTTTAGCCGGCGGGATGAAAAGGGGATTAAAGCCGACCTTGAGTGGGTATTTAGCCTTTTCCCCATTCTTAAGGAACGTTCCTGGCAACTGGCGGGGACCCTCTCCGGGGGCGAGCAACAGATGCTGGCGGTAGGGCGCGCTTTAATGTCTAGGCCGCGGCTTCTGATGATGGACGAACCTTCTCTGGGGCTTGCGCCCTTACTGGTCAAGGAGATCTTCCGGATCATCCAAACCATCAACCAGCAGGGCGTGACCATTCTCCTGATCGAACAGAATGCGAATGCGGCCTTACGCATCGCCGATCAGGGCTATGTGTTGGAAACCGGCCGCATTGTCCTGCACGGCCCCGGACGGGAGTTG
>JAAZDX010000107.1 GCA_012512605.1 Bacillota bacterium | reverse complement strand
GCAAGAAGGGAAAGATGTGTCCAATCACGAACTTCTTAATGATTGGTATTCCCTAGATTGCTTCCAGATTGCTTCCCAAGTCGGGCTTTTTGCGTTGTTATCGGTGACAGCTAGACGACTAAATAAGGAGTTTTGCTCTTTACTGATGCCAGCGGCGTAAAAAGCTTTAGTCCAAACAAAAAAGGAGGCCAATTCGGTGAAGAGGGTCTTTAAAATCCCGGTGCTACTTTGTGTTGTGCTTTTTATCTTTATGGTGCTTGGCGGACCAGTTCTGGCTGTAGGAGAGGTTGTTCTGTCGGTTGAGGTTACCGGTAACGAACAGGTAAAAGAGGAACAGATTCTCCAGGCTATAACCAATACACGTTTGGGCGAAGCCCTTGATCGACAAGCGGTGGTCAAGGATCAACAAGCAGTTATGGATCTTGGCTATTTTGCCATGGTAGAACCCTACGCCGAAGAGTTTCTCGGCGGGATTAAACTGGTCTTCCGCGTGGTGGAAAACCCGAAGATTACCCGTTTTGAAATCCAGGGTTTAGAAAGAATTGAACCCGAGGAGGTTCTCCCGTTTTTCCGCCAGCAACCGGGGGATGTTTTCAACTACGCAACGATGATGAACGACCTGGTGATGGCGCAACAGTATTTCAATGAAGAGAAGGGTTTGCTGATCCCGCCCTTCACCGGAAGCGCCGGTGAGATCAATGAAATGATGCGCATCGATGAGGATGGGGTCGTCCATCTCCAGCTCGGTGAGGCCCGCTTAGGCCGCATCCGGTACCAGGGGTTGGAGAAAACGAAGGAATTTGTCGTTGCGCGGGAGATGACGCTGGAAGAAGGAGATATTCTGGACCTTAATATTTTACGGGAAGACACCCAACAACTGGCAAGATTGCAGTTGTTTTCCGATATTGCTCCTCGGCTCCAACCCACCGGCGAACCGGGGGTGATGGACCTGATCATGGAGTTTAAGGAGGGGGAAAACCGCAATCTGATCCTTGGTGTCTCCTATACTCCGGTTGACAATACGCTCCTTGGTAACTTTGGGATCATGGACCCGAACCTTTTGGGTCTCGGACAGAAGCTCTCGTTTAGCATGGAGTTTAACCCGAATAATGTTTTCAATTTTAATTTTGAATTCCAGGAACCCTGGTTGGATGCGAAACAGACTTCTTTAGGGCTTAAACTCTATTCCAACCATTCGCTTGACCTGTCTTCGCGGAGCTTGGATGGCGGCATTTTCTCCGGCAATGATGAACGGTTCGATAACAAGTACACCTACAGCTATAATGAGAAGAAGACCGGCCTCAACTTGACGCTGGGCCGACCGTTGAACCGGCATTAACGGGTGAATTCTTCCTTCCGGATGGAACGGGTGACGGTTGATCCGCAGGAGTGGGTGGCGGCCCGCGATAACCAGTATGTATATAAAGATGAAGATGGTGAACCAAAGACTATAACAAAAGAGGATGATTATCCCGATCTTCCGCCCAAACAAGAGTACTGGGATAACAGTTTGGGCCTTGGGATGAATTATAACCGCTTGCTTTATACCGGCGCTTATACCACCGGCGGTTACCACGCCAGTCTTGGTTTTAACCTTCACGGCGGAGTTTTTGGCGGCGAGTATAATTACCAACGCCTATATGGGGAGTTTAAACAGTTCTATTCGCCCTTGTCCCATACTACCCTCGGTTACCGGGTGATGGGCAGTAAGATCCTGGGGGAGACGCCCAGTTCCTCCAAGTTGTATCTTGGCGGTGAGTTATCCCTCCGGGGTTACGACGTCAGGCATGTCTCCGGGGAGCAACAAGTGTTGGCCAATTTCGAGGTAAGACAGCGGATCCCGAATGCGGAGAACCTGGAAGCTGTTCTCTTTTATGATGTGGGAACGGTTGATTTTGAAGAATATTATCACAACTATGGGGTGGGTTTCCGTTATAACATCCCGGTCTTGGGGCAACTCCGTTTTGATTTTGCCTGGACGCCGGAAGGCGGTAAACCCAAGTTCAACTTTTTCTTTGGAGAGATGTTCTAGACGGAGAAATGAGAATAAAGGAGAGGTTTTTCGATGAGATTGAAAGGCACAAAAAAAATAGTCCCCATGGTGTTGGTGATGGGCTTAGTCTTTGCCATAACTGGACTTGTTACCGCTAATGGCGGATCAACAGTTGGATATGTTGATATGCAGCGGTTGCAGAAAGAACTGTCGCTTTTCCAAGATTTCCAGGAGCTGTTACAGCAAAAAAATGCCGAGTATAATAGCTTTGGGACATATCTCCAAACGCAACAAAACAACGAGTTGAGTGCGTTAGAAAAGCAGAAGGAAGCGGAGATAAAAGGGAAATCGGAAGCAGAACGGAAAGAGATTGAGGCAAAATACCAAGAGCAGGCGCTCAAACTCATCAAAAGCTATCAACAGAAGTTAGAAGCCGAAAACGCTCGGTTGTCCGGAGAAGTGCAAGCCAAACACGATGAAATTTTGGCGCGAATCGAAAAAACCCTGGAAGAGATCGCCAAAAAAGAAGGCTACGCCATCATTTTGGAGAAAACCGTCGTTTATAAAGGGGGCGCCGATTTAACCGAACAAGTAATCGCCGCTTTGCAGCAGTAATGATCTAAGAATTATCAGTAGACATGATCCTTAAAAACCGCGGTGGATAGGAGCATGAATAGGAAAAAGCATGAATAAGAAAACCAACAGCGTTCTTCTGAAATTCTTCGTCTTGATGCTTACCGTCATCATTGGGGTTGGATTCTGGTCTTATCATCGAAAATCTGAGGTTGTGGCCCCGGATACGGGGATTATTCTCTTGCCGGAACTCAAGTGGGGGTCCTACCGCCAGATTAAGCAGGCCCTGCAGCGTTTACCCCGGAAGCTAGATTGGCGGTTGGAACGCCCGGGGCGGGAGGCAAGCGTTCTTTCCCCCATAGAAAATGGTTTGCTGGAAGAGACCGTGGATGCGGCTTTACGTTTAGAGTTGGCCCAACGGGAAGCGCTGCTGACTGAGGAGCTTCAGCTACGGCGTCGGCTGATTGAGATGAAGATCGACCGTTTGGTTTACCAGAAAAGAAACCAAAATGAGTACGAAATCAAACAGGCTCTAGAAGAGAAACGACAAGAACAAACGGGCGAATTAGCTGATTTTCGCCGGGAAAAAGAGAATGAATATTCATCAAGACTGTCGACTTTACATTTTAAAATGGAAATGCCCGATTTATTGCCGGAAGCCAAGTCCCGTTTAGACGCGGAGGTTGCCGCGCTCCAAGCGGAGTTGAAGGCAGAAGTTCAACAAAAAGCGGCGGCTTTGGAGGAAGCGCTGGTGGACTTTGCGGCGGTACGACAAGAAGTGGCTGCGCGCGAACTGGAAACCTTCCGGCAAAGTCTGGAAGCGGAGAAGGAAGAGGAGTATCTCCGGGAGAAAGAAGAACTGGAAGCGGAATTTTGGGCTTGGGTTCATGAAAACGAAGGAATCGAACGCTTTTTAGCGGAAGATTCGGAATATAAGGGGAGATTTTAAGGAGGAGATGCAAAATGGCGACTTTGGAAGAATTAGCGTCGCTAGTAAAAGGGAAAGTGGTCGGGGATGGTGGGCTAAAGTTGACTGGCGTTTCCGGTTTGGATACGGCCCAACCGGGCGAGATCTCGTTGATCGCTTCGGCGAAAGTGATTCCTGCCGCCCGCGAGAGTAAAGCGTCGGCCTTTATTTTCCCTTCGAATTTAAGGGAGTTTAATTTTCAAGGTATTGAGATAGATAATCCCCGGATGGCCTTTGCCCAAATTTTGTGGTATTTCCATCCGAAAAAGGAATACGCGGAAGGGATTCATCCTTCGGCAGTGGTCGGCGATGGGTTTCAGCATGGCCCGGGTTGCCATATTGCCCCTTTAGTCGCCATCGGCGACCGTGTAAAGCTGGGCAAGGGGGTCGTAATCCATCCTGGTGTAGTGCTCCAGGATGATGTGGAGATTGATGATGATTCGGAGATCATGCCCAATGTGGTCCTATGTAACGGGACAAAGATTGGCAAGCGGGTGATTATTCATCCGGGGACTATTATTGGCGGCGACGGGTTTGGGTTTGAAAAGAATAGTGAAGGGAAACACTTTAAAGTGCCGCAGGTGGGCTGTGTTGTCATCGAAGATGATGTGGAGATCGGGTCTAATGTGACGACTGACCGGGCGACAACTGGCCAGACCTTGAT
>JAAZDX010000106.1 GCA_012512605.1 Bacillota bacterium | reverse complement strand
CGGTCATAGGCTTCCCGGGAAGGATAATCTTGACGGCGAAAAACACGGCAGGGGATGTTGCGCTTTTCGGCACGTACCAGCGCATAGGCTGCTTCTTGGTCGCTGATCACCAGGACCACCCGGGCGTTTTGGATCCGACCAGTGTCGATGGCTTGAAGGATTGCTTCCAAATTACTGCCGTTTCCGGAGGCCAAAACAGCGATTCTTTTCATCATTTTCCCCCCTTGTTACGGCTGTTCCAGGCGCACACCGGCACCATGCACGACTTGACCGATGATCACCGGCTGTTCACCGGCTTGCTCCAAAGCAGTACAGGCTTTCTCTGCCTCTGCCGGTGCCACCAGGCAGACAAAACCAATCCCCATATTAAAGGTCCGGTACATTTCTGCTTCCGGGACCGCACCTAGCTGCTGAATTAATGAAAAGATCGGCGGTACGGTCCAGGCCTTTTTGTCCAATTGCACACCTAAGCCTGGCGGTAGGATGCGGGGCAAGTTTTCCGGTAGACCGCCCCCGGTGATATGGGCCATCCCTCCGACTGGGACCTGGGCAAGCAGATGCAAAATGGGTTTCACATAAATTTTGGTCGGGGTTAGAAGCTCCTCTCCTAAGGTTTTCCCAAGCTCCGGCTGGTGGGTATCGGGGTGGAGGCTCGCTTTTTCCAGAAGTACCTTGCGGGCCAGGGAATAGCCGTTACTATGTAGTCCGCTGGAAGGAAGACCGATCACCACGTCGCCGGGTTTGATCTGGCCACCGTCGATGATTTCCCTCCGTTCCACTACCCCGACGGCAAAACCGGCCAGATCGTATTCGCCGACCGGATAAAACCCGGGCATTTCGGCAGTTTCTCCGCCGATGAAGGCACAGCCGGCCTGGCGGCAACCGGCGGCGACGCCACTAACAACCGCCGCCACTTGCTCGGGCTCAAGTTTCCCGACGGCCAGGTAATCCAGGAAAAAAAGGGGTTCGGCCCCGTGGACGATAATATCATTGACACACATGGCGACCGCGTCTTGGCCGATGGTGTCATGCTTGTCCATGAGAAAGGCAATTTTCAGTTTGGTCCCGACCCCATCGGTGCCGGAGACCAAAACCGGTTCTTCATATTTCCCGCTTAAAGCAAAGAGCCCGCCAAAACTGCCGATCTCCGTCAAGACTTCCGACCGGTAGGTCGAGCGTACGTGTTTTTTCATAAGGCGAACCGCTTCGTTGCCCGCATCAATATCGACACCCGCCGCTTTATAGGTGTAGCCCATTTTTATTCCACCTCCCATTCCTTTTTAACCTCGGATTCGACCCCGGGGTCCTTCCGGCCCCACTGCTCATCCGGTTTGACCAGGTAACAGCCGTTAAAGCAGGCTTGACAGAATCTTTCCTCTGGCAGATCCACTGCCGCCAGGAGACCTTCTTCACTTAAAAAACCAAGGGAATCGGCACCGATGTTGGTGGCGATCTCGTCCACACTCATGCGGGCGGCGATCAGCTCAGTTCGGGAAGAGATCTCCAGTCCATAACAGCAGGGGGCGATCACCGGCGGGGAACTGATCCGCATGTGGACTTCTTTGGCTCCGGCTTTACGGAGCATCTCCACAATATACCGGGAGGTAGTCCCCCGGACAATCGAGTCGTCGACGATGACGACCCGTTTTCCGGCGACGATCTGCCGGACCGGATTCAGTTTTAATTGTACCCCCAACTCGCGAAGCTCCGGTGAGGGTTGAATGAAAGTCCGGCCGATGTAACGGTTTTTATTAAAACCCAATTCATAGGGGAGCCCCAGCTGCTCGGCGACGCCGGAAGCAACCGACAAGGAGGAATCGGGGACACCGGTGACCAGATCGGCTTCCACCGGGTGCTCCACGGCCAAGCGGCGGCCGAGACGTTTTCGGACCAGATGAACGTTCTTGCCCAACAGGTTACTGTCGGCCCGGGCAAAATAGATAAACTCAAAAATGCACATGGCATGGGGTACGGGCGGCGCAAACTTTTCAAAGTTGAGCCCATTGCGGTCGATCGTCACCATCTCTCCGGGGGCGATATCCCGGACAAATTCGGCCCCAATCGTATCAAAAGCGCAGGTCTCCGAGGCTAGAACATAACCGGTGGAGGTCTTGCCAAGGG